>JBDKKQ010000254.1:0-3755 GCA_039796015.1 Verrucomicrobiota bacterium | reverse complement strand
GCGCGGGCTTTACCCGGCGGGTGTTTTTAGCCATTCGCTCACTCGAAAACACAGTGGAGTGTTCACCTCGCCTCGGTTCAAAGTGGAGACCGACAGCCTCAGCGTGCGCGGCCTCGGTGAGCGCAGCATGGTTCGGTTGGTGGTTGAAAACTATGCCATTGGCGGTGGTGGTCTTTATCCCGCCGCCAACCTGAATGCCGATCAAATGCGGTGGCGCCGGCTGGATACCGCCTACCGCAAGGGTTCAAACGCGTACCTTGAATTTGTCAGCGCGGATGATTCTCCGAACTCGGGCTCCTCAGAGGGCGGGCGCGCTCATTTCGGAGCGGCCGAGGTGGTGTTCCACACGGGTCCATTGCCGCCCAAAGAGCTGATCGAACCCGCGGCGTTCTTTTTGGGTGCCAGCGAACCGCCGGTCTCTCGGGCCGAGTTGGCTGAGCTCTACCGCCGCCGCCTCGCCGCCGCCGTCCAGCACTGGCGAGACGGTTCTCTGAGTGAAGAAGAACAAGGATTTCTCGATTACTTTGTTCGTCAGGATTTGCTGCCGACCTCGCTAAAACACCTGCCTCGATTGAGCGATTCAGTGGCGTCGTACCGTCGGTTAGAAGCCGAGATTCCCGTCCCACGACGCGCACCGGGCGTCCATGAAGCCGTCGCGTTCAACCAACCCTTGTTCGTGCGGGGACAAATGACACAGCCGGGTGAACCGGTGCCGCGCCGGTTCTTGGAGATGTTCGACGATCGGCCGTTCAAAACATCCTCTAGCGGCAGACTGGAACTGGCCAACAAAGTCGCCAGTGCGACCAATCCCTTGACGACTCGGGTGATCGTCAACCGGCTCTGGCATCATCTCTTTGGCCGCGGTCTGGTCGGCACGGTCGACAACTTTGGCCGACTCGGAGACAAACCCACGCATCCGGAGCTCTTGGATTATCTCGCGACCCGTTTCGTGGAGCAGGGTTGGTCGATGAAGGAAACCATTCGGTTCTTGGTTACCTCCCGGGCCTTTCGCCAAGAAGCCATGCCATCCAGCGATGCGCGTCGAATCGACCCGGCCAACCTTTTACTCTCTCACGCACCCGTGCGCCGGTTGGAGGCTGAGGCCATTCGCGACGCGATGCTCACCGTGTCCGGAGAGGTGGACCTGAAGATGTATGGGCCGGGGGTGACTGTGTACTACATCGCCAAGACCGAGGGTGGCGGGCCCAAGGGACCGCTGGATGGCGAACGCCGCCGCAGTGTGTATCAGCGAATTCGTCGGAATGCCGCCAACCCGTTTCTGGAGGCATTCGATGCCCCCAAACCGGTGAGCACCCGCGGCCGCCGCGATGCCACCAACGTGCCCGCGCAATCCCTCACCCTGCTGAATGATCCGTTCGTGATCGACCAGTCGACCAAGTGGGCCAAAGCCTTGATGAAAGACGGCCGCAGCCGTGACGAGCGGGTGAAGGCGATGATCGTTCAGGCGTTGGGACGCCCCGCCTCCGACGAGGATTTGGCAGGCAGCCGGGAGTTTCTTCTGGAGCTAGCGGCCGAACACTCGATCCCACCGCAGGATCTCTCGTCCAGCGAACGCGTTTGGCAAGATTTTGCCCAGTCCCTCTTTTGTTTGAAGGAGTTCATTTATGTCGATTGATCGCCGCCGATTCGAACTGCGCCAGGCATCGGGAATTTCCCGGCGAGACATGCTGTCCAAATGCTCGACGGGCTTTGGTCTAGTGGCGCTGTCCAGCCTCATGAGTGGTGGCAAGGCCCTCGCAGCGGCCCAGGCTAATCCGTTTGCTCCGCGGGTGCCGCATCTGCCCCCGAAGGTGAAGAGCGTCATCTTCTGCTTCATGTCCGGCGGAGTGTCCCATGTTGACACCTTTGATCCGAAGCCCCGCTTAAAGAAGGATCACGGCAAACCCATGCCCGTGCCTGTGCGGCCGACGATGTTCAACCAGAATGGTAATATCATGGCCAGCCCGTGGGAGTTCCGGAACCGCGGTCAGTCGGGACTCCCGGTCAGCGAATTATTTCCCCACATCGGCGCCTGCGCCGACGACCTGGCTGTTATTCGATCGATGACCAGCGTGGCCAATGAGCACGCGCAGGGAAATTATTTCATTCATACCGGCTTTTCACAGGCCGGGTACCCCAGTGCGGGTGCCTGGATGACCTATGGCCTGGGCAGCGAAAACCAGAACTTGCCGGGATTCGTAGTGTTGGCCAGCGGTGGGCCTCCGTTGGGCGGCATGGGTATCTTCGGCAACGGCTTTCTCCCGGCCGTGCACCAAGCCTCGTTCATCGACCCGACTCAGAAGGAGCCGCTCGCCAACATCACGCCGCGCGAAGCCGACAAACTGCAACGCAAGCGATTGCAGTTTGTAGAAGGGCTCGATCACCGGCACCTGGCTCGCTTGCAAGGCGATGAACAAGTCGAGTCCGCCATCCATAATTATGAGATCGCCTATCGGATGCAGACGGCCGTGCCGGATCTCGTCGATCTTCGCGGCGAGAGCGCGGCGACCAAACAACTTTACGGCATGGATTCTCCGGTACGGGAGAAGGCTGAATACGCCCGGCAGTGCCTGCTCGCCCGTCGATTGGTTGAGCGTGGCGTGCGTTTCATCGAGCTAACGTGTCTGCCGCGATCCAGTGATCCCGGCCAGATAGGCAACCCTTGGGATCAACACGGCGTGTTAAAGGCGGGTCACTCCGAAATGGCCTTCCAGGTAGATCAGCCGATCGCAGGCCTCATCCATGACCTCAAAGCGCGTGGCCTCTTCGACGAAACACTCATCGTCTGGGCTGGAGAATTTGGTCGCACGCCCTTTGCCCAATCCAACGACGGGCGCGATCACAATCCCTTCGGCTTTAGCGTCTGGCTGGCGGGCGGGGGCATCCGAGGCGGTACGGCCTACGGAGCCACCGATGAGCTGGGTTACCACGCGGTGCAAGATGTCTGCACGGTTTATGACTTATGGGCGACGGTCCTCCACCTTTTGGGAATGGATCACGAAAAGCTCACCTATCGTTTCGGTGGCCGCGATTTTCGGCTAACCGATGTCCATGGTCGGGTGGTGCGGCCAATTCTGGCCTGAGACCTGGAGGCTTACACGATATCTCGGTCGACCTCCGCAAGCTGTGGCGTCGACGCGTCTTCTCGCTCTTGGCGAGCAACGACGAGGACCACCGGCGCAATCACGGTTTCCTGATGCACGAGCCTGGACGCGGGTCGCTTTCACCGGCCTAGGGCGCCAACTTCGCCTCAAAGCTTCCACCTTGGAGCCTACGCCAGCGCCTTCGATCATCCGCTCAGGGCAGAGGCCCAGGGCCTGATTGCCGGCCAATGACCTCTCTGTGCAAAGCCGGATGGAGAGAAGTGGCATCGAACGGCTGCTCTGACACCGGGGAGGATGATTTTCTGTGCGGTTCGTCCCTTGGTTTCGGACTGAAGGGCGAAGTGAAGTTGAGCGAGATAACGAGCGCGCTCTTAGTGGCCCACTCGTGTTGGGGTGCCGCGGGTCTTGAAGGTGACGCTGACTTTCGGGGGCGTGTCGCCCTGGAATTCGCAGTCGAAGGTTACGGGATTGGTGCCGGGTTGCACCACCGGCAACGCGGTCTTCAGGGGGAATGATTGGACTGGGTTTCCCTTGGCGTCATAGAGGCGCACGATGGCGTCGCTCTCGATGAGCAGCGATTGACCGGCTTGGATCTCCACCGGAATGGTCAGCGTGGCCGAGCGGTTGATTTCGAAGGTGGGGTTGCGGATG
>JBDKKQ010000253.1:0-10730 GCA_039796015.1 Verrucomicrobiota bacterium | reverse complement strand
TCCATGAAGGCTGGAAAGTCTCCGGCCGGTTTGCGCATCCGACGCAGCACAGCAGGATCCATGTGCTCCGGTGCCACCTTCATGTGACCCGAGACATGGTGCTGGACGAGCTCCTTCATGTATTCCGGGGTCCGTAGCGCGACATCCATGCGAATGCCGGACTGGACGAAGACATGCTTTACCCCGGGCTGGGTGCGGGATCCCTTGAGGAGATCGAGGCCGGCCTTTTCGTTGATCTCGAGCACCGGGCAAATCGAAGGCCAGAGACAACTGGGACGGTGACACTTCTTGCACTCTTCGGCGTGGCCGTTGCGGGCGCCATAAAGATTGGCCGTGGGTCCACCCAAGTCGGACACCGTTCCACGGAAAGTGGGCGAGGACGCCAGCTTGCGGATCTCCTTGAGCACCGAGTCGATGCTGCGGCTGGAGAGAAACTTGCCCTGGTGGAATCCAAGTCCGCAAAAAGTACACCCGCCGGGACAGCCCCGCGATACGATGATGGAGTCCTTGATGGTGGCGAAACCGGGAACGGGCTCCGTGTAGCTGGGATGCGAAGTCCGCATGAACGGCAACTCATACAGGGCGTCCAGGTCGGGGCCGTCGACCGGGAATGCAGGTGCCTCCTGCAACAAGGCCCGTTTGCCGTGCATCTGCACCAACCGACGACCGCTGTACGGGGTTTGCTGGGCCTCGACCACCTTGGTCAGGCGCATCAAATGGTTCTTGTCGGCCTGAAGCTCCTCCCAGGAAGGCAGGATGATGCAGTCCGAAAGATCTGCTGCAGCCGCTGCCTTGCTGCCCAAAAAGAGCGCCGTGCCGCGGATGCCGGAGAAGTCCCGATCGCCAGACTGAAGGCGGCTGACGATCTCACGCACCGCCGACTCGCCCATGCCGTAGACAAGCACGTCGGCCTTGGCATCGGCCATAATGGAGGGCTTGAGCTTGTCTTCCCAGTAATCGTAATGAGCCACGCGGCGCATGGAGGCCTCCATGCCACCCAGCACCACGGGTGCACCAGGAAAGGCCCGACGAGCCATCTGGGAATAGACCACCGCTGCATGGTTGGGGCGACGTCCCGGAACCCCGCCGGCACTGTACACATCGTCTTTCCGACGATGCCGGGCGGCCGTGTAGTTCGAGAGCATCGAATCGAGGTTGCCCGCGGTGATGCCCACAAACAACCGGGGTACCCCCATGCCCTGGATGGACTGGATGTCCTTCCAATCGGGTTGGGCGATGATGCCCACGCGCAGGCCCATGTTTTCCAAAACTCGACCGATCATCGCCGAGCCGAACGACGGATGGTCGACATACGCATCGCCCGTGATGATGAGTACATCCAGTTCAGACCACCCTTTGGCGGTCATTTCCTCGCGGGTCATCGGCAGGAAGCCGTTGTCAGAAATCTGGGAACCGCGCGCCTTGCTGGGAGTCACAGCCATATTCACGAGAGCAAAGCCCACCTCCGCCCAGATGGCAATCAATAGAAGACCAAATTGGTCTGATTCAAAAGGGGCCACTCCAACTTATTTCTAGGGGCGGGTGATGGGCCTGGGACTGCTGGCGAGGCAAAGTTCATCGAGGGGGCTCCGCGGGATCAGTCCTGCGCTCGCAGGGAACGTTGGGGCCACCTCAGCTTTAGCGCCGGCGTGCGAGGGGGATCAGGATGTCGACGTTCCAATGCTCGCTCCGGCCCGGTCCCGCTGCCGCTTCGCAGAGGCGCAGGAAGGCTGCGGGGAGGTGAGGCGTTCGGGGTGCCCCAACGGGGCACCGCATACCAGCCCGGGGTGAAACCCCGGGTATGGCGCACCACGTTCCGCTTCACTGAAGAAAAGCATTTCCGATGCGATGGCTCCGTCCGGGCGATGGCCTACTGGAAGAACCCGCGGACGGCCGCGATGACTCGATCGACTTGGTCGTCGGTGAGTTCGGGATACATGGGCAAGGGTTGGATGCGCCGGCTGACCGCTTCGGCCACCGGATAATCGCCCGGCTGGCCGCCTTGATCGGCGTAGCAGCGCTGAAGGTGCAAGGGCACCGGGTAGTAGATGAGCGTGGGAATGCCCGCGGCTTCGAGGTGCTTCTGCAGGGCATCCTGTCGATCGGTCAGCACGGCGTAGACATGCCACACGTGAGTATTGCCGGGGGCGACGACGGGCAACTCGACGGGCAGGCCGGCCAATCCGGCCGAATACCGAGCGGCGATCGCGGCCCGGCGTTGATTCCAACGGGCCAGGTGCGGGAGCTTCACGCGGAGGATGGCCGCCTGAAGTTCATCGAGCCGCGAATTAAACCCGTGCAAGTCGTGGTAGTAACGCTTCTCGATGCCGTGGACGCGCAGCATCCGCAGCTTCTTGGCGAGGGCTGGATCTTGGGTGATGCACATACCACCATCCCCGTCGGCACCAAGGTTCTTCGTGGGGTAGAAACTGAGGCAGCCAATACGACCGATACCCGCGAGGCCCCGGCCTTCCCACGTCGCACCGATGGCTTGAGCACAGTCTTCTACCAGCGACAGTCCGTGGCTTTGGCACAGGGGCAACAAGTCCCCAAGCGGCGCTGCCTGACCGAAGAGATGTACCGGCAACAAGGCCTTGGTGCGCGGCGTGATGCGCCGGGCCACGTCGACCGGATCGAGGGTGAAGGTCCGCGGATCAATGTCGGCGAAAACCACCTGGGCCCCCAGCTGATGAATGCTCTCGGCCGGGGCAATATAGGTGAAAGGCGTCGTGATGACCTCGTCGCCAGGACCGATGTCGAGGGCCTTGAGGGCCAGCGTCAGGGCGTCGGAGCCAGAATTGACACCGATGCCATGGGCGGCTCCGCAGAAGGTCGCCACCTCTTGTTCGAGGGCTGCGACATTGGGGCCCAGGATGAAGTGGCCAGCATCGATGACCGCAGTGACGGCGCGCAGCAACTCTTCGCGCAAGGGGGCGGTTTGCGCTCCGGGATTCAGGAAGGCAATCGGTGTCATCGGTTAAGACCTCTATGAAGGGGGCGGCCGGGGCGAAGGGATGGGCTGAACAGGGACGACACTCGTCTCAGAAATAGCCCGCCTTCTTGCGGTCTTCCATGGCGGCCTCGCTGGCCTTGTCATCGGCTCGGGTACCCCGCTCGGTGACCCGGGCCGCGGCCACCTCGCCGATGATGTCGTCGACCGATTCAGCCGGGCTCTCGATCATGCCCGTGCTAATCATGTCAGCAATGGTCCGCACCCGGACCACCAGGGACTGAACCGGCTCGTTGGGCTTGGGGCGCCCGCCTAAGTAGGGATCGGGACGGGACACGTCCGTGTGCGGCGGCGGGACCGGCAGCCATTGTCCCCCCCGGCGGAAACAATCCCGGCGGTGGCTGAAATAAATGTTGGGCACCTCGAGACGCTCCTGGCGGATGTATTCCCACACGTCCATCTCGGTCCAGTTAGACAACGGGAACACGCGCATGTTTTCGCCCGGATTGAGGCGAGCGTTGTAGAGGTTCCAGATTTCCGGGCGCTGGTTCTTCGGATCCCATTGGCCAAAGGCATCGCGGAAGCTAAAGAAGCGCTCCTTGGCCCGGGCCTTTTCTTCGTCACGGCGGGCCCCGCCGATGCAGCAGTCAAAACGAAACTCCTCGATGGCGCCGAGCAGCACCGGAATTTGCAACTGGTTGCGGCTCAACTGACCCGGTGTCGGGGTGACAAAGCCTTTGGCAACGCCTTCATCGACGGTGCGGACAATGAGCTTGGCCCCCAGTTGCTGGGCGCGACGATCGCGAAACTCGATGAGCTCAGGAAACTCATGGCCCGTCTCCACGTTGAGGAAGGGCATCGGCAGATCGGAGGGCCGGAAGGCCTTCTCGGCCAGGCGCAGGAGGCAAATCGAATCTTTGCCGCCAGAAAACAGCAGGGCCGGTCGTTCAAATTCGGCGGCCACCTCGCGCATGATGTGGATGGCCTCGGTCTCGAGGTACTGGAGGTGGTCGAGTTGGTAGCTTCTCATGGAGGAAGGGCTCAGATCAGAATGAGGCGGTGTTAGACAGGTTCAGACCGAGGCAACGGCCTTGCCACCCCAGGCGGCATGCAAGCCGCACTCCCGTTTGTCGTCAGCCTTGGCCGGATCGAAGTAATCCCACTCGTTGGGCAAATCGTTCTCCTTCAAATAGGCCTCCATCTGGGCGTCGCTCCAGTAGAAGAGCGGGCTCAGCTTGAGTGATCCGAAATTGCCGTCGGGGCTTACAATGTCGAGGCCGGCTCGGTTGGGGTTCTGGATTTGTCGCAACGCGGTGATCCAAACCGTCGGCGCCAACTCGCGCATGCCGCGCTGGAAGGGCTCGAGCTTCATCACGGTGCTGAAGGCCTTGATGCGCTCTTCATTCTCCGGGGTGGGCTCGGGCATGCCGCCGTCCACGGCATCATAGTGGGCGGCCGTCTTGCGCGGCAGGTAGGCCTTGATGTTGAGCTTCAGGCGCGCACGAAGCACCTCGGCATGATGGTAAGTGGCCGGACGGTTGTAGCCGTGATCGACCCACAGCACGGGGATGTCGGGCTGGAGCTGGGTCACCAAGTGCAAGATCACCGCCTCGTACGGACGGAAGTTGGTCGAGACGATGGCCCCTCCGCCCGAGCGCTCCAAACCCCAGCGGACGATGTCCAGCGGGGACTGGGACTTGAGGGCGGCGTTGGCGGCTTGCAGTTCAGCGGGAGTCATCACCGGATAAGGCAGAGGTGCGAGAAGGCTAGAGGATCGTCGCCGTGAAGTCGTTCAGGCGGTGACGGCGTGAGTCTCGGTCGGCTGCTCAGGCCAGAAGACTCGGGCGACCCAATCGCCAAATCGTTCACCCACGAGTCGCTCTGCCTGGTAGCGAATGAGGAGCGGTCGCAGTTCGGCCTCGGTGTCTGTTTCCTTGAGGCTTTCCTTCCAGACGCGGTTGAGGCGCGTTCCGGTGCTGTTGCCACCCAACCAGACTTGATAGCGGCCAGGGCCTTTGCCCACGAACCCGATCTCAGCCATGTACGGACGCGCGCAGCCGTTGGGGCAGCCAGTCATGCGAATGATAATCTCCTCCTCGTTGAGGCCGACTTCAGTGCACAAGTCTTGGATACGCTCAAGCAGTGAGGGCAGGAAGCGCTCGGACTCAGCCAACCCCAGTCCACAGGTGGGCATCGACGGGCAGGACATGGCGGCCGCATGCAGCACGCCGGCCTGCTTCTCGGTCTTCACGCCATGCTCGTGGAGCAGCGCGGTGATAGACTCCTTGTCCGCGTCGGTGACATTGGCCAGCACGACATTCTGGTTGGCCGACAGGCGATACTCGACGTTGTCGAACTGCTCGGCCACGCGGCGCAGGGCCGTCTTCTGGCGGCGGGTCTCGGTGTCCTTCACACGGCCCGACTCGACGAAGAGGGTCAGGAACCAGCGGCCATCTACGGCCTTCTGCCAACCGTAGGCGTCGGTGGTGGTAATGAACTGCACCGGCTTGGCCGGCTGAAATTCAATACCCGCACGACGGGCCACCTCGCCGCGGAACCACTCCACACCCTTCTCCTGCAAGACGTACTTGAGGCGGGCGTGCTTGCGGTCGGTGCGGTCGCCGAAGTCACGGAAGACCGTGAGCACGGCCTTGGACACCTCGATTAACGCGGAGCGCGGGAAGAAGCCGACGACGTCGGCGAGGCGCGGGTAGGTGACGGTGTTGCCATGACTGCGACCCATGCCACCGCCGGCGATCAGAGTGTAGCCGACCAGCTCGTCATTCTGAATGACGGCGATGAGTCCCATGCACTGGGTGAAAATGTCGATGTCGTTGACCGGCGGGATGACGAAGCCCACCTTGAATTTCCGGGGAAGGTAGGTCTTGCCGTAGAGCGGGTCGACGAAGTCTTTGTTCTCGGTGTCGTCCAAGTTGAGCTGCACGCCGTCGATCCAAATGGAGTGGTAGGCCTTGGTTTGCGGGAGCAGGGCCTCGGAGACCTTCTTGGAATCTTCGAACACTTGCTGACGGGCGGCACTAATCGCGGGCATGGGCGAGGCCATGACGTTGCGGTTCACGTCGCCGCAGGCCGCGAGGGTGTCGATCATGGCCTGGTTGATCTCGCGCATGAGCGGGCCGAGACGATCTTTGACCACACCGTGAAACTGGACGCTCTGCCGAGTCGTCAGTCGCAGGGTGTTGTTGGCACGCTGGGTGGCCAGGTCATCCAAGGCGATCCACTGCCGGGCGCTCAAGACGCCGCCGGGGATGCGGCCGCGGATCATCCAGATGTACTGTTTGCCACTCTTGCGCAGGTCGCGGTCGTCCTGCTGGTAGATGCCGTGAAACTTGAGAAACTGCTCGTCGTCTGCCGAGAAGCAGGCGGCGGCTGTGTCAGCAAGCGTGGCGGCGATGTTCCCAGCCAAGGTCGGGATCGCCGTCTTCAGTTCTTCGTTGCGGCTGGGCTTTTTCTCAGGGGTGGCAGCGGTGCTCATTTCCAAAACGCCTGTTTTTTCGTGAAGCGACAGGCGGACACATCATCGCTCATAGCTGCTCCGAATCAATCGCGGAAAACACGAATACCCGATGTTTTCAGTGGAGTTTAGGAGATCGCTAAAACTGTAATGAAACCGACCATCCGCGAGAGTTAAGTCTGGGGGTCCGCGGATATCGGCGGTGGGGGCGATGCTGATCCTGCCGAATTTCGGTTTGCCGCTGGGGACGCCCGTCCGCCAGATTGTCGTCATGCAATCGACGTTCACAGGGCCGGTCTATGTGGTGGGAGACAACATCGACACCGACCAGATTATCCCGGCCCAGTTCCTTAACTTGATACCGACGATTCCCGAGGAGTACGAGAAGCTCGGCGCGTATGCGCTGTGGGGACTGCCCGATTCTCTCTACACGACACGCTTTGTGAAGGAAGGCGCGTTGGACACGGAGTTCCCCATCATCATCGCGGGCCGAAATTTCGGATGCGGTAGCTCTCGCGAGCACGCTCCGATCGCGATGGGTTCAGCTAACTGCGAGGTCGTGGTGGCCGAGAGTTACGCTCGCATCTTCTTCCGGAACTGCGTGGCGACGGGTGAAATTTATCCGGTGGAAACTGAATTTAAACTTCGGGACGAGTTCAAAACGGGCGATGTGGCCACGGTAGATATTAACACCCAGACCATCCTCCATCACGGGACCGGAAAGAGCTATCCGCTGAAGTCCCTGGGCGAGGTCCGGCCGGTGATTGATGCGGGCGGGATCTTCGACTACGCCCGCCAGAGCGGTATGATCGCGCAGAAGGCCTGAGCTTGGGACCACTGAGGACTGGGGATCCAGCCACACGCTGTGCTGGGATTTTCACTCAAGGGCACGTCGTTCAGAGGCACGTCGTTCAGAGGCACGTCTTCGGAGGCTCCGCGGGTCGGGGCCTGCGCTCGCAGGGAAACTCTGGGGGAGGATAAACTATTCGCGCTGCGCGCGAGGGGTTTTGTTGTTCGCTTCCTACGCTCGCTCCGTCCCCAACCCGCTGCCGCTTCGTGGAGGCGCAGGAAGCCTCGGGGAAGGTGAGGCGTTCGGAGTGCCCCAACGGGGCACCGCATACCAGCCCGGGGTGAAACCCCGGGTATGCCGCACAACCGGAGCGTTCTGAAGGAACGCCGCATACACCCTGGTGCTCTGACCTGTTTTGCGGTGGCAGAGTGCCGGAGATGGCGCTAGGGATCAGTGCCTCGACAGGGTCTCCACCAGTGACCTCTTCAGGCATGGGTTAGCCACCCTGAGGGGAAACGGGCCTGTCCCGGGGGGCACGGCACTAGAGTGTCGTTATTTCGGTGGTCGTGCTCCGGCGGCTTCAAGGGATTGGAGGACGGTGCAGAGGGCGTCGAGGCGCGGAGTCAGAACGTTGGCTCGGCGGGCCTCGCGCTGGGGTTCGTAGAAAATGGCGTCGAGTTCCATCGGGCGGCCCATCTCGAAGTCGACCACCGTAGAGGGTCGGTAGGCTCCCATGGAGACGGTGCGGACGAGTTCGGCGTCGGCATGGTCTGGGTCGATGGGATGACCCAGGGCCGTGGCCACGGCGATGGTCTCGCCCATGAGGTCGCGGGCCATTGCTCGCCAGGCGGGCGTCTCGAGAACGTCCTTCGCCGAGAGCGCCGGGCCAACAGATTGTTCGGGCTGCCATCTCCCGCGCGAGACGCTGTCGAGGCCCGCCGAACCGGCGACGCCGAGTCCGTTGAAGGGGATGTTCCAGACGAGTTTGCGCCAACGGGCTTGCAGCAAATCGCGGCAGACTTCGCAGGGAATACCCGCTGATTCCAACACGGCCGCCAGGGAGCGGGTGCGCTCGGTGGGAAGACCGAGGTGTTCGCCCAGCAAGATGGTGCCGAGGTCGATGTGGCGAATCCGACCCGGGGCCGTGCGGTTGAGGCTCACTAAGCACAGTCCGCCCAAGACCTGCTCAGGTGGTACGATGCCGGCTAGGGCGTCTTCGTTGCCGAGGCCATTCTGAAGGGTGAGCACGGCGGTCTGTGACCCGACCCAGCCGGGAATCAGCCGGGGGAACTCGGCGTTGGCCGTGGTCTTCAGGCCAATGAGGACTAGGTCGACCACGCCCGCAAACTCGGGCACACGGACGCAGTTCGGGCGGGCGTGGAACTCGCCACCCCGATCGCTAGTGACATGGACGCCGTCGCGGGCCACCACGTCGTGATCGGCTCGCAGTTGGAACCACACCTCGTGTCCAGCACGAGACAACAGGGCGCCGTAATAGCTGCCCAGTGCCCCACAACCGATGACGGCGATTTTCATCGCAGAATAAATACAGCCGAGAAACTCACAGGGCCGCGACGATGGCCGCACCCATTTCGCGGGTGCCGACGCGCCGGGCACCGGCCTCGCTGGCCGAGAAGATGTCGCCGGTGCGCAGGCCTTGATCGATGACTTTGCCGACCGCGGCCTCTACGGCATCGGCCGCCGCATTAAGCCCGAAGCTGTAGCGCAGCAGGAGGGCAACGGAGAGAATTTGAGCGATGGGGTTGGCGAGATCCTTGCCGGCGATGTCGGGGGCGGTGCCGCCGGCGGGCTCGTAGAAGCCGAAGGTTTGCTGGCCATTCGTGGCACCAAGGCTGGCGCTGGGCAGCATGCCGAGGGAACCAGCCAGGGCGGCCGCCTCGTCGCTGAGGATGTCGCCAAAGAGGTTCTCGCAGAGCAGCACGTCGAACTGGGTCGGCCTCAGCAGCAATTGCATGGCGCCGTTGTCGACGAACATGTGCTCGAGGGCCACGTCGGGGAATTCGGGGGCGATACGGGTGACCACCTCGCGCCAGAGCACGCCGTTCTCCAGCACGTTGGCCTTGTCGATGCTGGTCAGCTTCTTGCGGCGCAACTGGGCGGCCTTGAAGCCGACGCGGGCGATACGCTCGATCTCCGAGGTGGTGTAGACCATGGTGTCGATGGCGCGGGTCTGGCCATTGCCGAGGTCCTCGGTCTTCTTCGGCTCGCCGAAGTACAAGCCGCCGGTGAGTTCACGGACCACGAGAATATCGATGCCGTCACCCTGGCGCTCGGGGCGCAGCGGGCAGGCGTGAGCCAGGGCCTTGGGCAGGCGCACCGGGCGGAGGTTGGCGAAGAGCCCGAACTCCTTGCGAATGCGCAGCAGAGCGGCGCGCTCGGGGCGCTGTTCTTTCGGAATGGTCGGGTCGCGGTCAGGCAAGCCCACCGAGCCGAACAAAATGGAATCGGAGCGGCGGCACAGCTCCAGCGTGGCGTCGGGCAAGGCCTTGCCCGCGGCGTCAATGCCGGCCCAGCCGACAGGAGCCTCGGTGACGTCGAACTTCAGGGAAAACTGGTCGCCCACGGCACGGAGGACGCTCAAGGCCTCCCGCATGACTTCAGGGCCGATGCCATCGCCAGCCAGCGCGGCGATCCGATAAGTATTGGAACTCATGTGCGGGGCGCAGTGTGTGAAGAGCGGGCGGCGCGGGAAAGCGCGTTTATGGACCTGTAGTGGAACCAGTGCCCGGGCGGTTCAACGGGGCACGGAACCCGGATGCCAATCCCCGAGGATGCGGGCCAGGTCGTCGGTCCTGCGCCGGGCGGCCTCGCCCGTGGGATGCACCAGCGAGTCGGCGTAGTCTCCGCGCTGGGTATTCACGCCCATCGACGGATCCGGCAGGATCGGCACGATGCGGCCCACATCCGCAAGGAAGCGCTGGTGGGCCTCCACCATGGCGGGGCGATCGGCTTCAGATCCATAGAACCACGGAATCGCGTAAGCCACCGATACGCCCTTCCGGTCGCATTGGGCCTTCAGGTCGGCGAGCCAGGCCCGAGCCTCCGGCGACAAGGCCACCGGACCCGGACCCGGCGAGGGCACCTGGCGACGGGCGGCCACCTCATGCCAGCCGCCGGGTCGAATCTCGTCGATTCCATAACGGTACCACGGCTGCCGCAGCACTGCCTTGCCCAGCAGGGTGAAGAGGTGCTGGCCGCCGGGTCGTAATCCCAAGAGTCGGCTAGGCCATTCCCAAGATCCCGACTCATCCCACAAGTGCCAGGTGCCGTTAGCGGCCGCGAGTTGCACGCCGAGCGACTTCCAGTCGATGGCACCGGTCAGGATTCCCGGCTCAACGGTCAGAATTAGGAGATCCCCGGGACGAGCCCAGTCCATCGCATACCGGCCCAGAAACTTCGCGCCCGCACCCGCGCCTAGGCCCAAGTTGAGGACATTCAATCCGTGCGCCTCGCGCATTCGCACCGGATCAATAGATGTCATGCAGCCCGAGCCG
>JBDKKQ010000252.1:0-3586 GCA_039796015.1 Verrucomicrobiota bacterium | reverse complement strand
CCGCTGCCCGATGACCTTAAGATCCAGTTCAGAAAACAACTCCAGCAACGCCTACCCGACAAAACCATGCCCCACATCACCCTCTTCGAAGAACTCGCCCTTAAAGAAGGCCGCCAAGAAGGCATCCTTCAAACCGGCCGCGAGGCGATTCTCGACGTTCTCGATACTCGGTTCGGCGAGGTGCCTGACGCCGTGCGCGAGCAGGTCAACGCGCTTTGCAGCGAGCCTACACTCAAAGATCTGCTGCGCCGCGCCGCTCGAGTACCCAGTCTCGACGAATTTTCAGTCGGTCTGTGAATCCACCCCTCGGCAAGCCCAGGGAATGGACGGTGAGACACCATCCCTACCGGTTACGGGGGAATGGACGGTGGGACACCATCCCTACCGGTTACAGGGGAATGGACGGTGGGACACCATCCCTACCGGTTACAGGGGGATGGACGGTGAGACACCGTCCCTAGCGATTGCACCACCCGCCTTCGCGACCCTTCTGGGCCGCCCACCTCCCGGTCGGGATCGAGTCCTCTCGGTCCGCACGTACTCCATTACTCGGCGCTTTCGGACAAATCGCGCGGCCTTTTTGCTGCGAGTTCCCTTCTTCAGGGAGTTCTTCTCCCCAAGCAGGTCTTCTCCCCAAGCCCCAAGCAGTTCTCCTTGTCGGGACTGCTGGGTGCTTCAACCCGTTGGGCGCTGGCGATCAGGTCGTAGCGACCCCAACCCCATTGATCATTTCGCGCGTTCCTTGAGCACCTCGAATTGCGGGGTACCGTCTCGGGTGAAACTCACGAGGATGCGGCCTTTGGCCTTAGAAACTTCGGTCTGGAATTCCTTCGGAGTGCGGACCGGTTCGTGATTGATGTCGGTGATGATGTCACCGGGTTTAATTTCGTAACGATCAGCCAAGGATCCGGACTGAACCTCGGTGACAATGACGCCTCCGGTCACCTCGACCTCAAATTGTTTGGCCAATTCCTTGGTCAACGGTTTGACGGTCATGCCCAACTCCATCACACCCGCTGGTTCTTTGGTGGATTTGGGTTTGCGGCCCGAGGCCAACATGTCGCGGGTGGGCTTCTCATCGGGCTTCACCTTGACGCGAATCTTTTCGTCGCGACGAAACACATCCAACACCACCTCGGAGCCTGCCTTTTTACGAGAAATGAGGCTGCGCAGTTGCTGGGTGGTGGCTACGGGCTTGCCGTCGACCGAAATGATCACGTCGGCCGGCTTAAGCTCAGACCCGTAGGCTGGGCCGTTGGGTTCGATGGACCGCACCACCACGCCATCCTTGGCCTTGGTGTCGATGTCGCGGAACCGCCGATACTCGCGAAGATCCGCGATGCCAATTCCCAACCAGGATCGGACAAACCGACCGTCTTCGATGAGACGATTGCCGATTTCACGGGCCAGGTTGGAGGGGATTGCAAAGCCGATGCCGACCCCGACTCCCATCGAAGTGCGGATCATGGAGTTCACGCCCATGACCTCACTGTTGATGTTGACCAATGGGCCGCCCGAGTTGCCCACGTTGATATTGGCGTCGGTCTGGATGAAGTCTTGGTCGGACAAGGTGCGCATGTCCTCTACCTGACGGCCCTTGGCGCTGACATGACCAAAGGTCACGCTGTACTCGAGGTCAAAGGGGGCTCCGATGGCGATGGCGAACTCACCCACCTTCACTGAGTCCGAATCGGCGAACTTCACCGAAATCAGGCCCGGAACCTTCTCGGTTACTTGGATGACCGCCAGATCGGACTCCGGATCGCGACCTCGCACCTCGGCCTTCACCTCGCGACCGTCCTTGAAGACGACCAAGATGGCCTCAGCGTCTTCGACCACATGGTTGTTGGTCAGAATATATCCGTCTTCGCGCATCACCATTCCGGATCCGCGTCCATTGTAGAAGGGGTTCCCCTCGAGATCGTTGGCTTCGGGCTGGGGCCGTTGGCGGCGGGGAGGCTGCTGTCCGCGGAATTTCTCGAAGAACCGCTCGAATTGCTGACGTTGCTCCTCGGGCAATTGTTCGTAGAGCGGGTTACCCTGAAGATCCCCGCCCTCGCGGTCTTCCTTGGTCTTGACCTTGATGACGACCACCGACTTGGAGACCGAGTCGGCCACTTCGATGAATGCCTGGTTGAGTTGCCGCGCCAGGTCCAAGGCGGGGCTGGCTGCTCCAGGGGAGGATTCCTTGGCAAAAGCAGAAGCGGAAACAAGCGCCGCCAACAGCGCTCCGCGACAGCCAGAAAGCAGAGAATAAGAACGCACCATGTCCGGAGGATAACGCCTCCTTCGCCGCGCGCCAGTGAGTCTATTGCCTCGCAACAAATATCCTCATCGAACGGATCCGGGAGGGCGCTCCTGCGATGGCGGGCTTCAGGTGTGCTTGAGTTCCAGGTTGGGAGTATGGTCCGGGGCCTTGCCCCGCGGGGAGTGAGCCGATAGATTCAGGGCTCATGCTCCCGATCATCGAGAAACTGCTGGTCCTTCAGGATCGCGATCGCCGTCTCCTCCGCGTTCGGGCCGAGTTGCTTGCCGTTCCGGGTCAGCGACTGATGCTCCAAAACAGGGCTGCCGCCGGTGCGGCCGAGTACGAGGCGCTCAAGAAGCAAAGCCAGCATCTTGAGAGTGATCGCAAGAAACTAGAACTCGACGCCGACGCGCTGAAGGACCGTATCGGCAAGGTGCGCGTCCAGCAAAATGAGACGCGGAGCAATGACCAGTACAAGGCCTACGAACACCAGATCGAAACCAGTCAACGCGAAATCTCCCGGCTCGAGGATCAACAGTTGGAGCTGATGGAGCAGAGTGAAACCGCCGCCAAACAACTCGCGATCGCCACCACGGCTTACAAGGCCTTGAAAGCCGAAAGTGACCGTCAATTAGCCGATTTGGTCGCCCGCGAAAAAAATCTGGCCGATGAGCTCGCCGCTGCCACCGAAGCGCGCGCCAGTGCTGCCACCGGCATTAACGACCCTGTGGTGCTCAACCGCTACGACCGTCTGCTCAAGACCAAGGGCGACAACGTGATTGTGGGTGTGGGCGGCAATGTCTGCGGTGGCTGCCACATGCAGCTCACCACCCAAGCGGTCGTCTCCGCCAAGGGGCAGTCCGAGCTGGTCGCCTGCCCCACTTGCAGCCGGATCCTTTATTTCACTGCCGACATGGGCTAAATCGCCCTGCGACCCGGGGGCCTCGAATCGGATGTCTCCGACCGAGCCTTCAGTTCAGGGCTTGGATTTCAATTCGCTGAGGTAAGCCAACACGTCGGCCACCTCGAGGGCCGTCAGTGCGTCCAGTAACCCCTCAGGCATTGCGGACACCGGCGAGACCGTGTCGGTGAGCACTGTGTCGATTGGTAAGGTTGTCACACCACCCCCTGGGCCTTGCAGGCGCAAATTTAGAGCATCTCGGGAAACCAAGAATCCGCTGTGCTGCAGGCCATCTCGGGTTTCCACCTGACGTAGGGCATATTCAGGGGCGATTTGTCGGGAGGGCCAGCGGATGTGATCGAGCAATGTCGCTGGCGTGTACTTGGAGGCAATTCCATCCAACGGTGGGCCAAAGCGCTGTCCCTCGCCCTGCACCT
>JBDKKQ010000251.1:0-3913 GCA_039796015.1 Verrucomicrobiota bacterium | reverse complement strand
AAGCGTTGGCCGATGGTGGAGTGGCCGCGGGCTTGCCTCGGGACATCGCCCAGCGTTTGGCAGCGCAAACCTTGTTGGGGGCCGCCAAGATGGTGTTGGAGACCGGACAACACCCCGGAGCCCTCAAGGACGCTGTTTGCAGTCCGGGCGGCACGACCATTGAAGCCATTCATGTGCTGGAAAAGGGCGGGGTGCGCGCAGCGTTAATCGGAGCTGTTCGAGCGGCCGCCGACAAGGCCAAGGCCATGGCCTGAAAGGTTTCAACATGAACTCTTCCCTCCCGCCTCCGCATCCCACCCAAGTCCGCATCCTCTGGTGGACTGCCACGGCCTTTGCTTTAGCGGTTTTGGTGGCGCTGGTTGCCGGACTGGTTTGGGGAGTGGGTCAAGTGCTGGGCGTTTTGTCGCCCGTCCTATGGCCTTTGGCCTTGGCTGGGGTGCTGGCTTATCTGCTAGACCCGGTGGTGGATTTGATAGAGCGGCGAGGCATCGCGCGTGCCAAGGCCATCAGCTTGGTTTTTGTTTCAGCCATGGTGATTGTGGTCGGAGTGTTCGCGAGTGTGGCTCCTCAGATTTACCGGGAGACCCGGCAGTTTGCCGAGCGGGTTCCCGACTACAGTCAGAAGTTTCAGTACCAGATGGAATCCTGGGCAACCAACCCACCGGTGTTGGTGCGCAAGCTCATCGAGTTGCGGTCAACTTCGACAGTAGGGAGTGGCTCGACCAATCTCAGTCCGCAGTCCGTAGCAGCACCGACCGAAGCGCCTCAGCGCGAAGCCCAATCACGGATGTCCCTGCAGTCGGCGTCTGACTGGGTGATGGATCTTATGCCCGCCAGTGGCGCTTGGTTCTTGGGGCAGGTGGGTAAGTTCAGTGGTGGGCTGGGAATGCTCGCCGGACTTTTTTTGGTGCCGGTGTATGCCTTTTATTTCCTCCTCGAAAAACATGGAATTGAGCGGGAATGGACCGATTACCTGCCGCTGCGCAATTCGGACTTCAAGGACGAGTTGGTTTTTATTCTGCGTTCTATTAACGACTACCTGATTGTTTTCTTCCGAAGCCAACTGCTGGTAGCCATGTGCGATGGGCTTCTCTACACGTTGGGATTCCTGATCATCGGGCTGCCCTACGCCTTCATCATCGGCTTGATGGCGACGGTGTTGACCATGATCCCCTTTTTGGGAGCCATCACCACGTGTGTCGCAGCATTGTTGATCGGTTTCGCGAGCTCGGGCGATTGGATCCTTCCAGCCAAGGTGCTCGGTGTGTTTGCTGTGGTCCAAACTTTGGAGGGGTTGGTTATATCTCCGAAGATCATGGGCGAACGCGTGGGATTGCATCCTTTGACCATCATTATTGCGGTGATGGTAGGGACCACGTTGTTGGGTGGACTCTTGGGAGGCATTTTGGCCATACCGCTGACGGCAGCACTGCGTGTCCTGATGTTTCGCTACGTCTGGCGACCTCTGAAGCGGAATACAAAGGGTGGAAACATTCGCTCTTCGGCAGTTTGAACAGCGCCTCGGTTTTGACCTCTGAGATGGGGTCCCAACCGGAACTTCGGTTGGCAAAGCCGAACTATCGAACCATACTATCTGACATGAATCATTGGGTGTTGTTAATCCTGGGGAGCTTCTGGCTCCAGTTGGGGAGCCTGGCCAAAGAGTCATCACGACCTTCAACCAGCGCCTCGCCCACCAACACCGCTCCAGTCGCTCATGCGGCTACTTCCGATACGGGTGTTTTGCCCTCCAAGTTTACGGATCCGAAGATCTTGGCACCGGAGGAGTCCAGCGGTGAGATCGCACGACTGGCAGCTCGAATGATCGAACGGTCCCACTTTCTGCGTCGGGAATTCGATGATCGAGTGTCTGAGCGCTTTTTTGAGAGGTATATCGAGTCGCTCGATCCCCAGCGGATGTATTTCACCCAGAGTGATTACGAGCAGTTCAGCGCCTACCGCCAACAACTGGATGACCTGACGATCCGGCGCGGGGATACCCGGCCCGCCTATGAGATCTTCAATCGATACCTTCAGCACATCGACCAGCAGTATGCGTTGGTTCAAGGCGTGATGAAGACCGAGAAGTTCAATTTTGACACGGACACCAAAATCCTGCTCAACCGCAAGGATGCACCGAGACCGAAGGATCTCACTGAACTTCAGGGTGTTTGGAAAGATCGCCTGCGCTTCGAATATCTTTCCGAAAAGCTGAACCGAGACTTCGCCACGCTGGCAACCAACGTTTGGACTCAGATGAGCACCGCGCCAGAACCGGAGGTCGACCCCGCAAGCAGCACGAACGGGGCACCTGCAGTGGCTCCGGCGAAGTTGGTGACCAAGGCGATACTTTCAGGCGGTAAAAAGGTGGCCGACTTGTACCTGACCGGTTTGGAAACCCGCCTGCACTCCAACCTTTCCACCAACCGTGCCACAGTGGTGGCCAAGATGGCCGAATCAGGAAAGTTTAAAGGCCCCTCCGATTTGCGCAGTTACTTCGAGAGCAATCTTCAGGGTGATCGCCACGACGAAATCGTGAAGACGCTCAACCGCCGGTACAACCGGGTGATGCGCAATTTGAAGCAGTTTGAGTCTAAGGAAGTGTTGCAGTGGTACCTCGATGCGCTGGCCCATTCTTACGACCCGCACACCAACTATTTTGGCCCCCGCGAGGAGGAAGCTTTCAACATGTCCATGACCCTCTCGTTCGTGGGTATCGGGGCCGTGCTCACCAGTGAAGATGGATATGCCACCATCACTGAGGTCAAGCCGGGAAGCCCCGCTGAAAAGAGCAAGATCCTCAAGGCCGGTGACAAGATCGTGGCGGTCGCGCAAGACAAGCAGACTCCGGTGGATGTGATCGACGAAAAGCTTCAGAAGGTTGTGGAGCAAATTCGCGGACCCAAGGGCTCCAAGGTCACGTTGACCTATATCCCGTCGGGATCCGACCTCAGCACCCGTAAGACGGTGACCATTGTCCGAGACACCATTCCGCTGGAGGACCAAGAGGCCAAGGCCAAGCTGGTGCTGTTGCCCGGTGGTGCAGGCAAGACCAACCGAATTGGTGTGATCGATCTACCGGCGTTCTACAGTGGAGCCATCGGCGGCAACGGGGCCACGAAGAGCCCGACCGCTGACGTCGCCAAGCTATTGCGCAAGCTCATGGCCGAGGGTGTCGATGGCGTGGTTTTAGATTTGCGGCGTAACGGAGGCGGATCTCTCGAGGAATGTGTGAGTTTGACCGGGTTGTTTATCAAGACTGGGCCGGTCGTTCAGGTGGTCAACTCGCTCGGGCAGCAGCGGGTTTTGGAAGATGACGATTCCTCCGTGCTGTATGACGGCCCATTGGTGGTGCTGACCAGCCGCTTCAGTGCCTCAGCCTCAGAGATTCTAGCTGGAGCCCTTCAGGACTACGGACGAGCCGTGGTGGTGGGCGACAGTTCCACCCATGGCAAGGGCACCGTGCAGAACCTTCAAGGATTGGAACCCTTCTATCGCGGAACCGGAAAGCCGGGACAGGTGAAGGTGACCATCAGCAAGTTCTTTCGCCCGTCGGGCTCCTCGACCCAACTCAAGGGCGTGGTTCCGGATGTGGTGCTACCCAGCATTAACAATTTTGCCGACATCGGTGAATCGGCGCTGAGCAATGCACTGCCGTGGAATACCATTTCGCCGGTGCGTTTCGATAAAATGGACCGAGTGACTCGGACGCTGCCGGAACTCCATCGCCGATCTACGGATCGGTTGGCCAAGGATCGGGACTACGCCTACATCGGTGAGGACATTGAGCGGTACAAGAAGCTCTTGGCCGATCGGAGTATTTCGCTGAACGAAAAGAAGCGTCGGCAGGAAATGGAGACCGATCGCAACCGGGCTGCCGTTCGCAAGGCTGAGATTAAGAGCCGAAATGAGA
>JBDKKQ010000250.1:0-4049 GCA_039796015.1 Verrucomicrobiota bacterium | reverse complement strand
CTGCGGCTGGGGAATTCTGGGTTGGGCAAGGCGGTGAGCGGCGGGGCAGACCTCCTGCGGTCTGTTCCGCCCGAACCAACGCAGTCCAAGCCGGAAAGACCCGCCGCCCGGAGGGTTTGGGAGGTAAGGGCCCGCTGGCGGCGTTGCTGGTCGGTCACAGACCGCTGCGGGTCTGCTTTCTCCTCCGCGCCTTGCCAATCGAACCCTTCCCTCCCAAACAGAACCCCTCCTCATTTTCAGACAGGCTCTTAGGGCTTTGGCGGTTGACCGACATACCAATCCTCCAGCCATTGCGTCTTGCCCCGGCGAGCCTGGGACGCATGGCCATCCGCCCACATAATATTGCCGCGATCATTGTGGCGATAGTACTCATTGAGGCGATCGGGGAAGGCGGCCCACTGCGATAATCCAATAGGGGTGTCGTCAGTGCCATCCAGCATCGCTTCCCAAGCATCCTGAAACAGGATCGTCGTTGCGGGCGCTAAAAGATTTGCGCTCGGTCGCGCGCTTGTATGCGTTTTGGCTGTTGGGTCGTCGGCGAAAGTAATCACTCCATCGAACAACGCGACTGGTAAGCCGACCACGCGTCCGTTCTTTACATCGGTATAGCCGTTAAAACCATAGGTAATGTATTTGTGGCCACCCTTGAATTTGCCATCGTAGTAAACTTGGGGTGTTCCGTTCACGTCATCTGCGCTCTTGGCATCGGGACAAAGGAAAACCTTTTTGTTGTAGGCGAGATAGGGCGCGTACGCCACCCCCCAGTACGCATAGGCATGGTCTCCCGCGATCATGTTTCCCCGGTCTCCCGACTCCGGTTGTAAGAAATTTCCGCCGTCCCGGACCCAGCGCATCCAATTTCTCCAGTTGGCGCCTCGTCCGCCGTGGTCGTCCTGATAAAGCGCGAACGCGATTTGAATTTGCCGCATGTTGTTTTTGCAGGCGACCGCGCGCGCCGCCATCTTCGCCCTCGTCAGCGCCGGCAGCAGCATCCCCGCCAAAATCGCGATGATCGCAATGACCACCAGCAACTCAATCAAGGTAAACGCCCCGAGGGCGTGTTGACGGGAAGAGGCACGTGCGGGCTTCAAATTTATCAATAAGACCGACTTAGGAACTATTTTTCGAAGTTCGGTTAAGGGTTCGGTTTGGAGTCTGACAAGTTTCATGAAGAGGTAAGACCGCAGATGAGACTCAGAGTGGTGGTCTTCATGGTTTTCAGCTTCATTGTTGTCCCTTGCGAAGAGTCATGGTGCCTTGCGAATCTTTCTGCCCTCCGGAAACCCGCACCACGGCCCGCAAAACCATCGCCCTACCGAGTCCGGTAATCGTCAGATTATATCGTAACGACTGGGCCACCGGTTGGGTGAATTCCGGAACGGCAACGCCATCTTGGAGCAAGGTCAGCGATTGAATCTCTAATGGCGGCTTCCCTTCCGCAACCGTGAAGTCCACCTGATACACGCAAGCCTCTTTACAAAAAGAGATCAGGTCGATGTCCACCGTTTGCCATTCTTTCCCGACGATTTCCGGCGACCACTCCCAGACCTTTTGGGTTGCGGTGGTTGCTACCGTCTCAGCGACACCCTGCGGGGACCCACTTGCGGCATACACCGCTAACTGGCGCAACTGCGGTTCGGCGACCGATTTAATCACCCGCAGACGGACCTTGCTCACCTCGGTTGGATTGAACGAATCGATCTTCTTGTAGCCAACGGATAAGCCGCGACAAAGTTCCTTCCATTGGCCGCTGACCAGACCTTCTATCACATATTCCCGCACACGCTCACCCTGGGCGATATTTTCCATCGTAATGACATGATCAATGCGGGCCGTCCGGCCGAGGTCTAGTTCGACCCTCTCGCCCTTGCCACTGGTTTCGGCAATGCTCCGGCTGAACCGACGGCGAATTTCCGCGCCGAACTCCGTCGCGCGTTTTAGATCCCCTGCCGGCATCAGGCCGGTGGTATCGGGCGTCATGTTTAACAACAACACCGCGCCGCGGCCCACGGACTGGTAATACATCGTCATCAGTTGCTCGACGCTTTTCAGCGTATTGGCGTTCGTAGAATTCCAGAACCAGGTGGCGCGAATTCGGGCATCGCACTCGTTGGGCAACCAGGCGTCGCCCTCAGGAGTGCCATCCTCCCCGGTCGAGACGCCCGATTGTGCCCGAGCCAGCGGGATCGAGTTCCAGTTCGGGTAGGGCGCGAGGCCGTCTTCGTTGCCCACCCACCGGATCGTGGCCTGAGGACCTTGAAAGACCATAGCCTTCGGGCAGTAACGCTTAAGCAAGTCGCTCACGTCGACAATGCAGCTGCCGTCAAACCAAACCTCGAACATCTCGCCGTAGCGGCTCAGGAGTTCGCTGAGTTGCTGACGGTAGATTTTATCGTAGCGCTGCTGGGCCTCGGGCGTTTTGCAGCGCCCGCCGAGACCGGCGCCTAAATAGTGGTCCTGCGGACTGAGATAGACCCCCAGTTTGATTCCGCGCTTGCGGCAGGACTCAGCCAGATCCTTCATCATGTCTCCCTTGCCCCCGCGCCAAGGAATATTCCGGACGCCATAGTCGGTGGTTTCGGTCTGCCATAAGCAGAACCCGCCTTCGTGCTTAGCGACGAAAATAATGTACTTTGCGCCGATTGCCTCGGCAGCAGAAACCCACTGATCCGTGTCGAGCTTGTCCGGATTAATTTTCGCAAGGGGCGTGTCTAGCGTGGTATCCTCTTCCTTGTCTTGCCACGTCTCCAGTCCGATGCAAATCATCATTCCAAGCTCACGCTCCTGCCAGGCAACCTGCTGCGGCGTGGGCCGGGCCAGTTTCCCGACCGAAGGCTGCGCGACGACGCAGGAAGCGGAGGCCAATAGACAAATCAGTGAAGCCCTAGAGATTAGATTACAAATTATCATTATGCAAAAAGGGCCAGCCCAGTTTGGGCCGGCCCTCCCAACTCTACACAAGGTGTGGATGCAATTGCATTACGGCAAGAGCACCGTCCGGTAAAACCGGTTCGTGAGAGTGGCCGGCGTCGGGTCGAGCACAAAGAAAGGCGAGGCCGACAACGGGCTGAGGTTGGTCAAGGTGAGCCACGTGTTCGGGGTCAGCGCATTCGCATACTCCACGCGGTATTTCAGACCGACCGTACCAGTCACGTTCAATCCCGGATAGAGGTTCAGCGCAACCTGCCCCACCTGAGCCACCGTCAGCGTCACCGCTTTGCTCGTGTTCGTACCGAGCGATCCGGTGACCACGCAACGCCAAGAACCAGCATCGGTTAAGGCAACATTGGGCAGCGAGAGGGTCGCCTTGGTTTGTCCGACCCGATTCGTTCCGTTCTGTTGCCACTGGTAAGAAAAGGTACCAGTGCCTTTGGCGGTGACACTCATGGTCGCGGTGGTGCCCGGTCCCGTGGTTAAGCTCTGGGGCTGCTCGGTGATGAGCGGGTCAAGCGGGACGATCGTTGTGTCAGTGCCGTCAAAAGTCGCTCTTCCACCACTAAACCACACGGCATTGGTCGGATCGGTGATGTTTCTATAATCACCACCCTTAAGGATGATCGTGCCGCCAGTGAAATTGAATTGGTCGTCTGCACCTGCACCTGTGATAGTGCCACCCAGTATCAACTTGCCGCCGCTCATGTTATAAATAGCGGTATTTTCGTTGCCCAGGCTCATGCCGCTTCCCAGACTCTGGATGGTCGAGTTGCCGGACTGATTGACAGTGGCGGTGAATTTGAAGCCATAATCTTTCTTAGCGATGCGGATGTCGGGCGTGTACAACTGACCATCCGCCCGGACATCTATCATGGCGCTGTCGGTGATATTCAAAACACAATCGGCTCGCTGGCCTACATAGAGCGTGGCCGGATTCATGTAGCTTGTCCCGCTCATGTTCAGAACACGTTGGACTCCAGGGCCGCCCGATGCGTCGCTTAAGGCGAAGGCCATTTCGGCATCAAATTCTATACGGCCGCTGCCAGACAAATTCAAATACGCTGAATTGGTCGCTTCCGTTGCCAGATACGAACTATCGTAGGTCGCAGAACGGA
>JBDKKQ010000249.1:0-2598 GCA_039796015.1 Verrucomicrobiota bacterium | reverse complement strand
ACCCGCGTCGCCGTCTCGACCGGCGTCAACTCAGCGCACCAGCACGCAGAGGTCGGGCGTCGGCAGCGGACGCAGGAGGGACGGGCCGTAGGGGCTTCAAAGGGGACAGGCATGGCAGCCCGGTGACCTCACGAAAACTGCGTGCCTCACCGGAATCCGAACAGAACCACGCACCGGGGGTCCGGAGCAAGGCAGCGGTCGGGTTGCCACGCTTAGACCACGGAGAGCCGGCGATCAAACCCTGCTTCCCCACGAAAAAACCCTCTGGGCCGTCACCGCCTCACTTCTTGCCAATGCGGTAAAGATGCTCGGCTCCCCGCAAATAGAGAGTTCCATCATCGACAGCACTGCTGGCCAGCGTGCGCTCACCCAATTCGTTGCGGGCCAGTAGTTCGAAGGTTTTGCCTGCCTGCACCACGAAGCCGACGCCTTCCTCGTTCTGGAAATAAATCCGACCATCGGCAAACACCGGCGAAGCCGAAAATCCACCACCGAGCCGTTCATTCCAATGCACCTTGCCGCTCTGCGCATCGGCACACGTCGCAATACCGGCATCGGAGACGAAGTAGAGCTCGTCTCCCACGACCAGGGCCGAGGGGGTGCTGGGAGCCCCACGACCGATTTGCCAAGCCAAGTGGGTCGCAGTGACATCCCCCTCACCGCCGGGGCGGATCGCATAGAGCTTGGGAAAATCGTAGTCGATATTCACGTAGAGCAACCCATGCGCAAAAACCGGTCGGGGCACCACCGAGAAGCCGGTGCCCGTGCCCACCTGCCACAGCGGTCGACCGCTGAGCGGATCGTAGGCGTAGATACCACCAGCACCCGGACTGATGAGTTCCTGACGACCAGCATGGGTGATGAGCAAGGGCGTGCTGAACGAGAACTTCTTGGTCAACGCATCATTCGGCCGCCGGGTCTTCCATCGCACCGCACCCGTCTTACAATCCAGCGCGATCACGAACGGATCCGAAGCCCCATCGCAACTAAAGATCAAATGGTCTCCCGCCAAAACGGGCGACCCGCCGTTGCCGTGGACCGGCGGGTATTGGACCGACGTCTGTCGCCAAATCACTTGTCCCTTCAGATCGAGGCAGGCCGTTCCCAAATGTCCGAAATGCGCGTAAAGCCGACCGTCGCGCACCACGGGTGTCGGACTGGCATAGCCGTTCTTGCGATGGAGATTTGCTCCATTGTCCGGCGTGAAGACATTGGTGCTCCAGAGAATGGCACCCGACCGCGCATCGAGACACAGCACCGCCAGTTCCAAACCGCTCGAGCCAGGCTTAGCACCAGAACCCGTCAGGTAGAGGCGTTGCTTTACCAAAACCGGTGACGACCACCCAGCCATCGCCAATGGGGTCTTCCAGACCACATTGCTGCTCCCGCTCCAGCGGATGGGAACGTGTTTGGCTGGAGAGATTCCCTGCCCAGTTGGGCCGCGGAACTCCGGCCAATCATGGGCTTGAACCGCGAACATCGGGACGCAAGAAGCCAACACCAGAGCCGCTAAACGGGTACGACGCATCAGGCCAGCGATTCCTTGGCGGGCGGGAGACAATGGGGTGAGGAAGCTCATGGGAAACAGGGGTACGGGAAAGGCTCACAATTCCTCATCCATCGAAAAACGCACCGAAAAAAACTCCCACACCCAAAGGCTCACCGCCACGGCGAGACCACACATCCACCCGTTCCAAGGTCGCTCGCCGGGCCCAGTCTTTTATGACTGGTCAGGGTCTCTTCCCAACGCCAACGTCCGGACATGATCCAGCGTGTTCTGCTGCTTGCTGCGTGGTTGACGATGTCCGCGATGTCCGTGTTCGCCGCGGATTCCGGCCGACTTCGGGTTCTTCTCATCGACGGTCAAAATAACCACGACTGGCGATCTTCCACGCCGCACCTGAAGAAGGTCCTCGAGGCTTCCGGACGCTTCGCGGTAGAGGTCGTTACCCTGCCCAGTAAGGGCGGTGACATGGCCGCGGTGAAACCCAAGCTCGATGGCGTGGCGGTGGTGGTCTCCAACTACAACGGCGACCTCTGGCCCGAGCAACTGCGAACGAACCTGGTCGCCTTCGTTCGCAACGGCGGCGGCTTCGTTTCAGTCCATGCCGCCAACAACGCCTTCGCAAAATGGCCCGAGTACAACGAAATGATTGGCGTCGGCGGTTGGGAAGGGCGCAACGAACAATCCGGACCGTGGCTTTATTGGGAAGGCAAGATCGTGCGGGACACCTCGCCGGGGCCGGGCGGCAGCCATGGCAGCCAGCATGCCTTCCAGATGACCACTCGCGAGCCCAAGCACCCCATCATGGAGGGACTCCCGCCGCAATGGATGCACGCCAAGGATGAACTCTACGATCGCCTGCGCGGACCGGCCAAGAACCTCACCGTCTTGGCCACGGCGCTGTCGGATCCGAAGACGCACGGAACCGGCAAGCACGAGCCGCTGCTCTTCACCATCGCCTTCGGTCAAGGTCGGGTCTTCCACACGGCCCTCGGCCACAACAATGGCCCCGACCTCACCTCCCAGAAGTGCGTGGGTTTCATCACCACCCTCTTGCGCGGTACCGAATGGGCGGCCACCGGCCGGGTCACCCT
>JBDKKQ010000248.1:0-3529 GCA_039796015.1 Verrucomicrobiota bacterium | reverse complement strand
CGTCGACGCTCTTGCCCAGAACTTCCGGCCTGCCCGTAGGCGGTAGCTCCGGGGGTAGCGCGACTGAAAATGGACTTCCAGTTCTGGTTTCTTTGCCCGCTAACCTAACGCTGTATCCGGGTGAGGTCGTGGATCTGCGAGTCGTAATCCCCTGAGGATCGTCGACATTGGGGCTCTGGAGCCGGATCCGATGGAGGTCGTTAAACGGGTGCAATTTCCGGAGCGATGCAACCCGGATATAGCCCGGATGTAGCCCAATGACTTCCGAGGTAGGGACCGATCTCCGAGCGGTCCGTCCCTGCGGTACTGCCCGTCGAGATTGCCTCCCATGGAGAGTGACGTATGTCCGAGCGGTCCGTCCCTGGGGTATTGGATAGGGAGAGTGGCGCTCTTTGTCATGCCCGCCGACATGGCGCTTTCGGAGAAATCGCCCCACCTCGGAGGTACTCGAGTGACGTGGATCTTTCGGCGACCCGAATGCAGCCCAATGACTTCCGAGGTAGGGACCGATCTCCGAGCGGTCCGTCCCCGTGGTACTGCCCGTCGAGATTGCCTCCCATGGAGAGTGACGTATGTCCGAGCGGTCCGTCCCTGGGGCGTTCCCGCTAAGCGGGGGGTAGAGTTTGGAGGATCCGCTCTGCGGTCTGTGAGGGCGATTCGTTGGTTCCCACTTCCAGCCACGCCAGATCGAGCTGGCCTTGCATCCAGGTCATTTGCCGCTTTGCGAATTGACGCGTCTTGGCCTGGACCCGCTCGACGGTTTCGCGCAGCGACGCGGCTCCCTCCAGATGCTCGACCACCTGCCGGTACCCGATGGCTTGCAGCGCGGTGCGGTTCTCCCGCAGACCTTGCTTCAAAAGACTTTGTGTTTCTGTGACGAGTCCGGCCTGGAACATCCGGTTCACCCGCTCGTCGATTCTGCGAATTAGGGTCGGTCGGTCGCGCTGGATCCCAAAGGCTCGGCCTGCGGTCAGGGTTCCGCCGTGTTCCGGCCAGCGGGCTCGCTGGACTGAGAAGGGTTGGCCCGTGATTCGGATGACTTCCACGGCTCGGACCAAGCGACGCCGATTTTGCAGGTCGATCTGGTCGAGTGTGACTGGATCCTTGCGGGCAAGTTCCTCCAAGAGCTCCGCGGTCGTAGCCGCTTCGAGTTCGGCCCGCAGGAGTGGATCGGGGGGAGGCGCCGAACCCAGTCCGCCCAGCCACGCATTAAAGTACAGTCCGGTGCCACCGCATAAGATCGCAGTCCGGTTCCGCCCTTCGATGTCTTGGATCGCCGCCGTTGCCGAGTGGACGAATCGGGCTGCATCAAAAGACTCATTCAGGCCCACGACATCAATCAAATGGTGAGTGACGAGCGCTCGCTCTGCGGCGGAGGGCTTGGCGGTACCGATGTCTAACCCCCGATAGACTTGCATCGAGTCCACCGAGACGATCTCGCCACCGAGTCGGAGTGCTAATTCGAGAGCCACGGCGGACTTTCCGGAGGCCGTGGGGCCGGTGAGGAGAATAGGTCTCATTTCGGTGGGCCGCCACCGACCGGTTTCCCCGAGTGGGACACCGTTTCCGCCTGCCAGGAGAGGATCAGAAGGATGGCCACTGCGGTGCAAATCGCCGAGTCCGCCACGTTGAAGGCCGGAAATCCGAGTTCCGCGCCGCTGCGCCGGTTCCAATAGAACCGGAGAAAATCCACTACGTGCTCATGAACAATGCGATCGACCAAGTTACCGACGATACCGCCAAAGAGCAGACCCAGGGCGATTTGCCCCAGACGTTGATGGTATTCGAAGTGACGTCGCCAACGCCACAACGCGAGCATAGCAATGGCTGAAAACACGGCCAGCCAGTTGTTGTGGTGCCGGAATATGCTCCAAGCCGCCCCGGTGTTGCCCCAGTGAACGAGTTTGAAGAACCCCTCGAGGATCGTTTGTTCGGCACCGAATTCCATCCAACGCATCACCATCCACTTCGTCAGTTGGTCCAGACCGAGAATCGTCACGGCAAGACCCAGGGTCAGGCGGTCCGATGAAATGGGGGATCCGTTGGATGTCATGTAGGGGATCGGTCTAGCCGGTTTGGCGTCGCAAACCGGGCGATTGGATGCTGGCAAGCGCCTCCACGATCTCGAGAGCAGCGTGGGCGGCCTCGATGCCCCGATTGGTGCGAGGGTCGATGCAGCGCTGTTGGGCCTGCTTTTTGGTTTGGATCGTCAAAACCTCGTGGATGCAGGGAATTCCAGTGGAGAGGCTTATTTCCATCAGGGCCCGGGTGACGGCGCTGCCGATTTGTTCGGCATGGGATGTCTCGCCCTGCCAGAGGACTCCCAGGCAAACAATGCCTCGAACCGGACTGCGTTTGCGCCGAGCCAGAGCCGAGGCGGCCATCGGAATCTCAAAGGCTCCGGGTACCCGGACGACCTCCACGATCGAAGCCCCTGCCGCCTCCAACACCGACCGGGCTGCCTCCAGCATCGGTTCGGTGTACTCAGAGTTGTACCGAGAGCAGACGATAGCAAAACGGCCGTCGGTGCGCAGGGGATCTTTTAGGGTCGGAGCCTTGAGCATGGAAATTTAGGCCGTAGCAATTCAAAGCGAGGAACCTGTCAGCAACCGGTAGGCTTCTAGGTACTTTGCTTGTGTCTTGGCCACGATCTCGGTTGGCAGAGCGGGTGCCGGAGGGGTCTTGTCCCAGTCGAGGGTCTCGAGGTGATCACGAACAAACTGCTTATCAAAGCTCGGTTGTCCTCGGCCCGGTGCATAGTGCTCGGCAGGCCAGAAGCGCGAAGAATCTGGGGTGAGCACTTCATCGATGAGAATTAATTGTCCATCGACGAGGCCAAATTCGAACTTGGTATCGGCAATGAGAATGCCGCGGGTTCGGGCATAGTCGCGGGCAAACCGGTAAAGTCTCAGACTCAGGTCGCGAGCTTGTTGGGCGATGTCGGGCCCGGTCAGTCGGGCCGCTTCATCGAAGGAGATGTTTTCATCGTGCCCGGATTCGGCCTTGGTCGCAGGCGTGAAGATGGGCTCCGGCAGTTCCGACGACTCTAACAATCCAGGGGGCAGCGCAATCCCGCAGACCGATCCGGACTTCTGGTACTCCTTCCAACCCGATCCCGACAGGTAGCCACGAACCACGCATTCGATGGGTAGCGGTTGGGTTTTCCGTACGATCATGCTGCGACCATTCAAGACGGAAGCAAACGGCTTCAGTCGGTCGGGCAGGGGATCCTTGGCCTTCAGTAATCGATGGTTGGGGAGCCAGTTCTCGGTCTGGTCGAACCAGAAGTGGGAGACTTGCGTGAGTACTTCGCCCTTTCTGGGGATGCCGTTGGGCATAACGCAGTCGAAGGCAGAAATCCGGTCGGTGGCCACGAAGAGGAGAGAATCTCCCAGGTCGAAGACTTCACGCACCTTACCCGATTTCACCTTGGTGATTCCGGGAAGGTCGAGGGAAAGGATGGGATCCGGCGACACGGCGAAAACGTAGTGCCTGAGTGGGGAAGGCCGAAGCGAAATATGGAGGGCAG
>JBDKKQ010000247.1:0-3960 GCA_039796015.1 Verrucomicrobiota bacterium | reverse complement strand
GAGCTGGCGGGTAAGAGTGGGTCGGTGAAGTGGTTTCCGTATGAGACCCGCAGTGAGTACGGGTTGGTCGATTTCAATCAGGCGATCTCGTCCTTGAAGGGGGTGGCGGGTTATGCCACCGCCGAGTTCTGGAGCGATTCGGCCCGTACTGCCCAAGTGCGTTTGGGCTGCAAAAACGGTTGGAAGATCTGGGTGAATGGAACCTTGGTTTTCGGTCGCGATGAGTACCACCGTTCGGCCGAGATCGACCAGTACCGCATGCCGGTGTCGTTGAAGGCTGGAAAGAACATTCTCCTCGTCAAATGCACCCAGAACGAACAGACGCAGGACTGGACCAAGGAGTGGGAATTTCAACTCCGGGTCACCGACGAGCAGGGCACTCCGATTGTCTCCACCCGCTGAATCCGTCTCTGAACCTCGCTGACCAACCCACGATTCATGAAATTTTCCCTCCTCCTGACAGCGGCCCTCACGGCGATTGCTCCCCTCGGAGCCGCAGATTGGACGCAATTCCGTGGCCCCAACGGAGACGGTCTTTCTGGCGAGACCGGCGTCCCGGTGCGCATGGAACCGAGCTCACTGACCTGGTCCATCGCCTTACCGGGCCGGGGGTTGTCGTCCCCGCTCATCCTCGGCGACAAGGTCTTCGTGACGGCCGGCAGCGGCGCCCGGCAGGATCGACTTCATGTGCTGTGCTTCCGGGTGACCGATGGGTCATTGCTTTGGGAGCGCCAGTTCTGGGCCACCGGTCGGACCATGACCCACGAGAAGATCGGTGCGGCCACGCCGACACCGGCCTCGGATGGTAAGGCGATTTACGCGATCTTTTCGTCCAACGACTGCGTGGCCTTAGACCTCGACGGACGCTTGCTGTGGTTCCGCGGGCTGGGTCGGGATTATCCCAATGCCAGCAATTCCTTAGGCATGTCGTCGTCGTTGGTGGTGGTCGATGGTGTGGTGGTGGCGATGGTCGAGAACGACAGCGAATCGTTCACCGCGGGCCTCGATGCGCGCACCGGTGTCAATCGCTGGAAATTAGACCGCCCAAAGAAGGCCAACTGGACCTCGCCGGTAGTCTTCAAGTCGCCCGGACAGCCTAACAGGGTGCTGCTGCAGTCGGCACAAGGCGTGACAGCGGTGGACCCAACGACGGGCAAAATCGCTTGGGACATCACTGAGGGAGCTTCGACCGTGCCTTCGCTCGTGGTGAGCCAGGGCAGGTTGGTTATTCCGGCCAACGGCATCACGGTGGTTGAACCAGGCGCGGGCGATGCCAAGCCGAAGTCCATTTGGCGTTCGGCCCAATTGCGTCCGGGCACGGCCAGCCCAGTGGTTGTGGGCGGTCGACTCCTCACCCTCAATGATGGTGGCATCCTCACGTGCGCCGATGCTCAAGACGGCAAGCGGTTGTGGCAGTTGCGGCTCAAGGGTTCGTTCAGCGCCACTCCAGTGGTCGCCGGTGGTCATCTTTATTGCGTCAGCGAAGAGGGCCGGGTGCAGGTGGTGGATCCGTCGAAGGCCGAAGGAATCGTGGTCAGTGAACTGGCTCTCGAACAGACCGTCATCGGGACTCCCTCCATCGCGGCTGGGTCTCTCTTTGTTCGGAGCGATTCTCGACTAGTGCGATTGGGTGGCACCGCTCTTCGGTGAGCCGCTCGATGCTTTCCATTGGTCCGGACTTCGGGAAGATTTCCTCCATGCATTTCCCACCGATTCGACCCGCTTGGTTGTGGCTGGCCCTGCTGATTTTCGCAGGGTGCTCCTCGCCGGGAGGACGTCCGGTCCATTCCGCTGCCATGAAACTCCACCTGCGGTCTCAAAGTCCGGCGGCCTCCGAGCGTGTTGAGTCTTGGGACCCGCGACGCACGGCCATCATCGTTTGCGATCTGTGGGACGACCATTGGTGCAAGTCGGCCTCGGCCCGCGTGGGAGAACTCGTTGAGCCCATGAACCGGACGCTGGATGCGGCGCGAAAGCAGGGTGTTTTCATTATTCACGCGCCCAGCAGCGTGACGGCTTTTTATCAGGGAACCCCGGCTCGCGAATTGGCCCTCAAGGCGCGCTTTTCGGCAACGCCCCGTCCGCTGGCCACGGCCGAACGCTGGGGCACCCGATGGTGCTGGCCGGATGCTTCGCACGAAGGGGTGTTGCCCATCGACGATTCGGACATGGGCTGCTCGTGCAACGGTACCAAGTGCACGATCCGTGAGGCGTGGACTCGTCAGCATCCGGGCCTGCGGATCGAAGCGGGAGACGCTCTGACCGATGATGGTCAGGAAACCTGGAACTTGTTGGCCGAGCGCGGCATCGACCATGTCATTTTGTGCGGTGTGCACCTCAACATGTGCGTGCTGGGTCGTCCCTTCGCCATTCGGCAAATGGTCCGCATGGGCAAACACGTGGCGCTGATCCGCGACCTCACCGACACCATGTACAACCCAGAACGGCCTCCCGGGGTGGACCACTTCACCGGCACCGACCGAGTGGTGGCGCATATTGAACGGTACTGGTGTCCGTCGTTCACCAGCGCCGATATCACCGGCGGTAAGCCCTTCCGATTCCACGAGGATCACCGTTGAACGTCACCGGCGACATTGACGCCTTCACCCTAGAGCGGTTTTGTTGAACGACATCATGGCCAAGCCCGTTGCCTGCCTGCTGTGCCGCCATGAGCGGACCACCGAGATCGATGCCCTCACGCCCAATGAGATTGGTCGTTTGTGGCACTACTTCGGCGTGACCCTCAGTCCGGAGGCGCAGGCCTCGTTTCAAGGGGCGTCTCGGGTGACTCAGCACCGGTGTGTGGCCTGCGGGTTCGAGTTTTTTGATCCGGTGCTGCCGGGCAATGGGGCTTTCTACACCGACTTACAAACCCAGGTGGCTCGGTACTATCCGGGCGATAGTCCGTCGTTTCTCCATGCGATCGACTTGGCCGTCCGAGCCGGTTCGCGCGATTGCATGGATTTGGGATGTGGCGACGGAGGTTTTCTGGATTTGGCGCGGGCCAAGGGCATTGAGACCCACGGCCTCGACCTCAATCCGAAGGCCGTGGCGGCGGCGCAAGCCAAGGGACACGACGTCCACGCCTCGACCGCTGAAGCCTTTGCCCAAAGCCATTCGGGCCGGCAATTTTCATTGGTTACCGCCTTCGAGGTCATGGAACACGTCCCGGATCCGGTGGCGTTTTTCCGCGATGCGGCCCGACTGGTGGCTCCGGGCGGGCATTTGGTGATTTCGGTTCCGCACGGGCAGGGGCTTTACCGTTGGTGGACCCTCGAACCGTGCCAGTGGCCGCCCCATCACATCACCCATTGGCGTCGCTCCGACTTGGAGCATCTCGGTGAGCAGCATCAGATGCAGCCCGTTTGGTTCGGTGCCGATCCGTTGAGAGGAGTCCAAGTTCGGTTGAGTCTTCAAACTCAGGGAGACTTGGAACACGTACTGGGCCGAAGGCCGGCCAAACCCGGCCGATTCTGGACCGAACTGATGACCTTCCTTTACCGGGTGGGCCTCTGCCGTCACTACCTCCGCTGGGGCACCAGTTTGCATGCCCATTACCGCAAGCCGCTGGTCTAAGCAGACTTAGGCGAACCCGCTTCGATAGCACCTAGCCTGAGCCTGCTTCCGCATTTTCAAAGGTGATCCGCTGAGTGATTCCTGTACTGATCAGCGCTCTACCCTGTCGGCTGCGATTCGAAGTCGGCCGTGGCTGCCTATGGCTCTGTCCCTTTCAACTCTTGAACTCAACCCGATGAGAATGACGACCTGGACGAAACTCACCGCAACCCTGATGTCGGTTCTGGTCATCGCGACGACCGCTCTGGCTGCGGAAGCATCGATGGATCACTTGGTTATTTCTGTGAATCCAAAGATTCTCAGGCCCACAACCCAGCCGAACCTTTTCGGAGCACTCACCCTCACGGCCATCGACGCCCACGGCGCTGAGCAGTCTGTGCCGAT
>JBDKKQ010000246.1:0-4528 GCA_039796015.1 Verrucomicrobiota bacterium | reverse complement strand
ACATCGGTGCAAACCCGATGAATGCATGGCTGTTGGCGATACCGACCCCCATGAGGGCGGCGACAATCCAGAGGCGGGATTCCTTTCGATCGAGTCGATATTCCAGCAGGTTTCGTATCGCTGCTGCGAAGATCAAAAGATCTATCATCTCCCCAGTAAAGGCCGTGGCATGCTGCCAGAACGTCAACTGGAAGGCCAAGAGACCCACTGCCAGAACGGGCGGCACCCAGGCCAAGGGAATGGTCAGCAACGCAATGTCTGAGAACTCACGGATGCGCTCCTCGTGGCGCCGATCATGGGGAAGTAACGCCACGCAGCGGGCCAGTAAATAGACCACTGCTGCAGCCATGGCTGCCGTGAGGATATTGGCCTGAGCGGGAAACCCGGTGCCCGTCAGCGAGGACACCACGAATCCAAAGATCTGGTTGAGAGGTTGGGAGAACGCATTGTCAAAGCCCCAACCCGCCGCCTCGTAAACGGGCCGCAGGCTGTTAACTCCGATCCAGGCATTGCGTGTGAGCAGGAAGACGACAAAAGCCGCTACCGCCAAGATCCATGGCAATCTCCGGGTGACGAAGAGTTTCGAGGAAACGGGGGCGTCATCCATAGGGTGTGACATAGTTTGGAAAAGGCGCAGGAAAGGCAAAGTCGATTCAAACTGAAACACGTAACATTTCTTCGGCTTCCGTAATGGAGCTGACATCAAAACGCTCACCCCACAAGGCAGCACGCAGCCCGAGTCCTCGATCTCAGCGGCAAATCCGTTGCCCCCAAGAAACAAAAAGGCGCCCGGTACTGGGCGCCTTGAACAGAATGACCGAGGAATCTTTCGATTACTTCGTGCCGAGGATCGCGTCCTTGGCGGCCTTAGCCACGCGGAACTTAACGACCTTCTTGGCGGGGATCTTGATCTCAGCGCCGGTGGCCGGATTGCGGCCGACACGGGCCTTGCGGTTCACCAACACCAGCTTGCCTACGCCGGGGAAGGTGAAGGTGTTCTTGGCGTTCTTGTAGGCGAGCTCAGCGAGTGCCTCAAGAACCGCCAACGCTTGCTTCTTGCTGATCTCGGCCTTCTCGGCGAGGACGGCGGTGATCTGAGACTTGGTGAGGGCTTTAACAACTTTGGCCATAAATATTGAGCTTAAGAGTTGGGATGTGTGATTGATCCGAAGTGACTTCGCTGCGGATTTAGCAACGCGTCACACGTCGTCGCAAGAGAAAACCCAATGAAAGCATGGTTTTTATCTACTTCACCCCTTCCGATGGCCCTGTTAGCGGTTTCCCCACGCGGGGTCCTTGACTTGCACCACTCCCCCAACACCATCGGGATCCTCTTCGGGCGATGCGAAAGATTGAGCTCATAGCACCCTTGCCCGGAAGTTGAACCAAAACGCCACCATGAACCCACGTCCAAAGACCCGATCGGTGACCCTCGGTCTTTTGCAACATGCCTGCGGGCCCGATCCCGAGGAGAATCTGAGGTTGTGCCTGGAGGCGGGCGCGCAAGCCGCCAAGGACGGAGCCAACATCCTTTGCACTCAGGAGTTGGTCCGATCGCAATATTTCTGCCAGTCAGAAGAGCACCGGTATTTCGACCTCGCAGAGCCCATTCCAGGTCCGAGCACGCGGGCGTTCCAACGTCTCGCCCAGGAGCACGGGGTGGTGGTGATCGCATCGCTCTTCGAAAAGCGCGCCGAAGGCCTCTACCACAATACCGCCGTAATCATCGATGCGGACGGGTCCTTGCTGGGCATCTACCGGAAGATGCACATCCCGGACGATCCCCTCTTTTACGAAAAATTCTATTTCACTCCAGGGGACACCGGATTCCGAACCTGGGACACCCGCTTCGGCCGCATCGGCGTGCTCATTTGCTGGGACCAATGGTACCCCGAGGCGGCTCGACTCACGGCGATGAGCGGGGCCGAGATTCTCTTCTATCCCACCGCCATCGGTTGGCACCCTTCAGAAAAGGCCGAATACGGCGTCCATCAGCACGGCGCCTGGGAGACCATCCAACGTTCTCATGCAGTGGCCAACGGTTGCTACGTGGCCGCCGTGAACCGAATTGGTTTGGAACGCCCCATCGGCGGCGACGGGCTCGAATTTTGGGGGCAAAGCTTTGTCGCGGGCACCAGCGGCCAATTGCTAGGCAAGGCCTCGGTGGACCAGCCCGAAAATCTGCTGGTATCCGTGGACCTAGCGAAGGTGGACGTCACTCGGACGCACTGGCCCTTCCTGCGCGACCGACGTATCGACGCCTATGGCGACCTCACACGACGCTACCGGGACTAACCCAGTGCCCCAGGGGGCGCTGAGCGGGCGCTGTTTGGTGATCATCGGGGGGACCCAAGGCCTCGGTTGGTCCGCGGCGCAAGCCTGTCTGCGCGAGGGCGCCCAGTTGGTCGTGGTGGGGCTTGATCCCACTCCAGAGGTTCCACAAATCGAGGGTACGCAAGATCGGCTGGAAGTGATTCTGGCCGACGCCCGAGAAACCGGGGTGGCCGATCATGCCATCGAACGTTGTGCGCAGCGGTACGGCCAGTTTCACGCCCTGTACCACGTCGCTGGAGGCAGTGGACGAGCCTGGGGCGATGGACCCTTGCACACCATTCCTTTGGAAGGTTGGCAACAAACCTTGGAGCTAAACCTGACGACAGCCTTCCTCTCCAACGGCGCTGCGATCCGCTGGTTCCTTCGCGAAAATCAACCGGGGTGTATCCTGAACTGCGGATCCGTGTTGGCGAGTTCCCCTTCCCCCAACTTGTTTGGCACCGCAGCTTACGCGACTGCCAAGTCTGCTCTGGTGGGCCTGACTCAGGCCACGGCGGCCGCCTATGCCCCGCACAATATCCGTGTGAACCTTCTGGCTCCGGGACTCACCGCAACCCCTATGTCCCTGCGGGCCCAATCCAACCCCGTCATCCAAGAGTTCATCACCCGCAAGCAACCTCTGGACGGCGGTCGCATGGGGCGTCCGAATGACCTCGATGCGGCGGTGATTTGGCTCCTCTCCGAGGGCAGTCGCTTCGTCACAGGTCAGGTCATTGCCGTGGATGGCGGTTGGTCGGTTTCTGACGCATCCCCACCGCCAGGACTCTCACCCCAATCCGGTTCAGCACCCCTGGCTCCATGAATTCAACCTCGGAAACCGAGCCCTATTTCTTGGGCATCGACCTCGGTGGATCCCGCATCAAATCGGTGGTCGTGAACGCCGGCGGCCAGACCCTTGAGCACGAGTCCATGCCCTTTGAAGATCGGGCGATGGAATGGGCCGACCGGATCCGCGATCGAGTGGAGTCCCTGCGCCTCCGTCGAGGTGAACCCGCGGCGGTGGGGCTTTCGGCACCTGGACTGGCGGCCCGGGATGGCCGGTGCATCCTCCACATGCCCGGACGTCTGGAAGGATTAGAAGGGTTAGATTGGCAGCAATTTCTCACCGTTCCAACGCCGGTTCCCGTGCTCAACGACGCTCATGCTGCTCTTCTAGGAGAGGCTTGGATGGGAGCAGCCCAAGGGTTGGAAAACGTGTTCATGCTCACCTTGGGAACCGGGGTCGGTGGGGCGGCCATCGTCGACGGGCGCCTGCTCCGTGGGAATTTGGGGCGCGCCGGGCACTTGGGACATATCACCCTCGATTCTCGAGCCCAAAACGACGACGTCGGAACACCCGGATCTCTGGAAATGGCTATCGGCAACAAAACCCTGACCGAGCGAAGCCATGGGTGCTACACCTCCACTGAAACCTTGGTTCAACACGCTCGAGCGGGCGATCCCAAGGCGGTTGCTCTCTGGCAAGAATCGGTGCGGGGATTGGCGTTGGGCATCAACTCACTCATCAACGTATTGGACCCCGAAGCGGTCATTCTAGGAGGCGGAATCGCCCAGGCTGGGCCTGACCTGTTTGACCGGCTTTCAGAAATCCTGGAGGGGTATGAGTGGCGTCCGAGTGGAGCCCGTGTGCGCCTTCTGCCAGCCGCCTTGAGCGAGTTGGCCGGGGCCTACGGCGCGGCGCGTCAGGCCATCCTGTCTCGGCAAGAGTGTTGACCACCGGCGCGAGGCACAGGCCTTGTCGGCGCAGAAATTAGCCACCGCTCCTCCAGAGGAAACAGACCAACCTTACGGTTCCGATGCTGTTGGAGCCGGCCCCGTTAGAAGAGTGAACACGGCTGGGCACTCTAAAAGAAAAAAACCCACCTTGGTTGCCCAAGGTGGGTTTGAATAATCAAACCAAAATTACTTGCGACGGCGCAAGAGGAGCGCTGCGGCACCGAGAGCGCCGAGAGCGATCGTGGTCGGCTCAGGAACGACAGGAGCGCCGCCGGCAACCAAGTTGAAGCTCTTCAAGCCGCCCATGCCGCCGGGGATCGCCAAAGGATCAGCCGGGATGGCATAGGTGAAGGTCTGGGACAAACCGGTTCCGGCAGTCTTGGACAGAGCCTGAGCGGCGCCGACACCAGCGAGGGCGGAATCCCACACAGCGACCTGCATGGTCACGGTGCTACCCGGAGCGAAACCCGTGAGGGTC
>JBDKKQ010000245.1:0-4199 GCA_039796015.1 Verrucomicrobiota bacterium | reverse complement strand
ACTCATTGGAACTGCTGCCACCGGCTCGGCCCGACCAGGTCGCAACAAAACTACGCACATAAAGACCGACAGGAGAGTCCCTCGCAAGATTGGTATCAGTGAACTCAATCTGAGCAAGGCCGGTAGGGAGCCCGAGTCCGAGGGCTCGGGCTGAGAATGCAAATCCAGAGGCGCAGGAATACGATCCCGGAAGTGCGGCAATGGGTGTTTCATTCGTTTTTCCGATCGAATTGCTCAGACGCACGAAAACACGCCTCCGTCTCTCTACTCCAGAGCTGACCGCTTTTCGGGACCAAGAGTTCACCCGACCTGCGATCGGGATGTCCACAAAAGAATACATCAAAACCGTCACACCGCACCCGATATCGCCTCAAATAATAACATGAACACCAATTTCACCGATTTTAGAAGTCAACTTGATTGTAACTCCAGAGGCTCGTTACTGCTTTTGTGGATCTTCCGTTACAAAGTTTTGTTGGGTAATTTAATAGTCGTATCCAACGTCATCCGATCGTCACGAGCGCAACCGAAGCAATCCAGACGGTTTGATGAGAATGAATTTGATCTCCATGCACAGCGCCTCAATCACCCTCGGAAAGGACCTCCAGGGGCAATCCATTTATCTCCGGTGGTTTTTGCAGGAACACCCCTTGGAGCGGCAGTGCTTGCTCAATATGTACCCGGCAAGTCGCAGGTGGTTGGTGCGCATGCTTCTGTCCACCCGCTGGATCTCCTTGCTGGAGACCGAAATCAACGTGGCAGCGGCACTCACCGGGATCAACTCTCAAGACCGCTCAAACACCCTGAAATCGATATCGGATGCCTACCTTCGAAGACCGATTCCCAGCGGATTCCCTCGTTGGGTCCTGAGAATTCTGAATGCCGACCCCCTACTATTGGGTAAGTAAAGGTTGCCAAGTTTTAAAATTTTAATTATACAAAATCTAACATTCCATGTACCGCTCCGCCAGATCTCCTGAAACCTCCTCGGAAGCCACCGTTCGCCTCTACAGTTGGACGCTTATCGAATCCAAAGCCGGCCTCCGCCTCAAGGGCTACGCCACCGACCCGACTCGGAGCGAGCGCGGCAAGATGTTGCTGACCGCCCCACTGGTCGGGCGCATCGGCCAATACCTTCTCTCCCAGAAGGGGTGCTTGTACCGATTGGAGACCCCGGCCACCAATGATCTGGAGAAGCAGGCCTCCATGCGAGCTACCTTGGAGCAGATCAAGCCCGTGGGCGACGACCCCAGCAGCCCCGGTCGCGTTCTCCAGACTATTGTGGCCGACCAGGATCCCAAGATTCGGGCTTTTCTGACGGAACTGTGCCAAGCTCAAGGGCTTAACGTCCACGAAGCCGATTCCGCCGAACAGGCGGTGGATCTCATTCTTCAGGGCAAGGGTGACGGCGCCATCCTCCGCATCTTTGGCAACGGAGCTCTGGGCGTACCGGTTTTCCGGATGTTGGCAGCTGTTCAGTGGCCACGGAAAACGCTCTTCATCCCACTAGAAACCATCTCCAACTGGGTCGAAATCCAGAACACTATCGAGAGCGGCACGCCCGTCGCCTACGCGGAGTCGCGGCGTATGTCCTTGGCGATCGAAGCCCTACTAGATGGTCGGATCGGCCTCTCACGGGATGTTCTCGTCGAGAGCGCTCCCTCTCCTCTCAAGAGCATCTACCCGCTTTCCGACCGGGAACGTAACATCGCCGCGATGCGGGGCGGCGGTGTCTCCTGCCAAGATATCGCCGATCAATTGGGTTTATCGGTGAACACCGTCTACGCGCACACACGGAACATCGCCCGAAAAACCCGCCCCCTTCGTGGAAGCTTTGCGATGATAGCAAACACCGGTGACGGTGTGGTTGCTTGACGCTGGATTCAGGTAGCGATTTAGGCTCCCATAGCCGGAACAAGCTATGGGAGCCATTCAATTTGGGACCGATGGTTGGCGAGCCATCATCGCCGAAGATTTCACGTTTAGTAACCTGGACCGCGTGGCCCAGGCGACCGCAGATTATTGGCAGGCCAACCCGGTTCCTGACGTTCATAATGACCGGGCCGTCGTCGGTTACGACCGGCGCTTTCTTTCCCCAGAATTCGCAGCCCGGGTGGCAGAAGTGTTGGCCGGCAACGGCTTCACCGTCACATTGACCGACCGCCCGACCCCCACGCCCAGCGTATCCTTCGAGGTAAAACGCCAGAAGGCTATTGGTGGCGTGATGCTGACGGCCAGCCACAATCCGGCTGCCTTCAACGGATTCAAGCTCAAGGCCTGGTATGGAGGCTCAGCTGAACCGGCCATTTGCAAGGCTGTGGAAGGACTTCTCGACCGGAATCCGGTCCGCTCTATCCCTCTACCTCAAGCAGTGCGGTCCCGTTTGATTTCAGTCCGAGACATCCGTGGGGCCCACTATGCCGCCCTAAAAAAACTGGTCGATTTCCCACTCATCGCCGCATCTGGCTTAAAATTTGCGCATGAGGCCCTGCACGGGGTGGGCGCCGGCTGCTTCGACGAACTCTTGGCGGGTACCACCTGCCGTGTGACTACCCTCAATGCCGAGCACAACCCGGGCTTTGCAGGCATCAACCCCGAGCCCATTGCCCGGAATTACATTCGATCGATTCCCTTCCTCCAGAAACACCCCCACGACCTTTGCCTCGTCACCGATGGGGACGCCGACCGAGTGGGCGGATTGATGGGAAACGGAGCGCCACTAACCACTCACCAGATCATCTGCCTTCTGCTCCGGCATTACGTCAAGAACCGAGGCATGACCGGAAAGGTGGTCAAGGCGCTGACCACGACCTCCATGGTAGATCACATGTGCGCGCAACTCGGTCTTGAACTCATCGAGACGGGCGTGGGCTTCAAATACATCGCCAGCGAGATCCTAAAAGGCGGCGTTCTTCTTGGCTTCGAGGAAAGCGGCGGCATTGGTTTCCCCGGTCATATTCCTGAACGCGACGGCATCGCCGCCGGACTCGTGCTATTGGAAATGCTGGCCATGGAGCGCAAACCCCTGAAAGTCCTTCTCCGCGAATTGGAAAAGGACTTTGGGCCGCACCGATATGCCCGCATCGACACCACTTTCGCTCTGGAAAAGCGCTCAGCACTAATGAGCTTCTGCTCAGAACACCCCCCGGCCCGCCTGCTGAAGTCAAAACTCGCCACGGTAAAAGCCTACGACGGGGTGAAGTTTATCGCTCAGGACGGATCCTGGCTAATGCTGCGAGGCTCTGGGACCGAGCCCATCCTACGGATCTACGCCGAGGCCAAAACCGACGAAGACGCCCAAGCCCTACTCCGGCAGGGAGTTCGGTTAACCCGCAGGGTCTGATCGCCCCCAAACCCGGTCAGTACCCACCGAGCGCGGCGGCGTGTCCGTTCACGATAACCACTCCGGAACTGGTGCCCAGACGATTGGCTCCGGCTTCTAGCATGGCCAAGGCTGTAGCTGTATCCCGAATGCCGCCACTTGCTTTAACGCCGAAAGCCGAACCCACAGCCTGTCGCATCAAGCGAACGTCCTCGACGGTAGCCCCGCCGGAACCAAATCCGGTGGAAGTCTTCACGAAGCGAGCCCCTGCCTCGACGCTGAGCGAGCAGGCACGGATCTTTTCTTCTTCCGAGAGCAGGCATGTCTCCAGAATGACCTTCACCCATACACCCTGAGCAGCCTCCACCACATCCCGAATCTCCCGAAACACCGCGCGGTCATCTCCGTCCTTGAGCCGACCAATATTTAAGACCAGGTCGATTTCCTGAGCCCCGAGATCGATAGCCACCTCGGTCTCATAACGTTTGGCGTCACCGTCCATAGCACCGAGGGGGAATCCGATCACCGCCGCCACCTTCACTTCCGAACCTTCCAGCAAAGCAGCGGCCTGAGCCACCCGACTCCCGTGAACACAGACACTCCAGAACTCGTGTTCCAGCGCCTCGGCGCAAAGTTTGGCAACGTCTGCCGCCCCCGCCTCTGACTTGAGTAGGGTATGATCGATGTGACGGGCCAGATCGCGAGCGCTCCATTGCATTGCCCCAATGTCCCGATCCTCCGCCGCGGGTTCAAGCTTCCAAGGAGCCTGTCCCTTGAAAGGAGCCTGTCCCTTGAAAGGAGCCTGTCCCTTGAAAGGAGCCTGTCCCTTGAAAGGAGCCTGTCCCTTGAAAGGAGCCTGTCCCTTGAAAGGAGCCTG
>JBDKKQ010000244.1:0-3668 GCA_039796015.1 Verrucomicrobiota bacterium | reverse complement strand
AGGGCTACTGCCCGGGTTGATAGAACCAATCCACCTTGCCGTTGGCTCCCTTGGAGAGGGTCTTCCAGGGCATGACGGAGGTGTGTCCGTCTGCCCACGCATAATTGCCGCCCTGACCGTGACGGACGTAGCGGAACAAGGCGACCCCCAGGCTGGGTGGGTACAAGTAACCGTAGTTCCACCATTCCAGGCCCTTGGCGGGATCGAGTCCGTCACCGTTCATCACGGTGTCCGAAGGCTTAGTGATGAGGGAGGTTTTTACTCGGTCCGCCGGGGTGTATCCGAGGTAGGTGTAGTTGTGCCCGTAGCCGCCGTAGCCCTGATACCCGGGAACGTTGGCCGGAATGACGTTGGTGCCGATCTTGGCCGTGGGGCAGGCCACCACCTTGTCCTTGGCGACGAGGTTGGTGAAGTTGCGGTTGTCGGTGGCGATGTACGTCGAGATTTCGGCGAACCACCGGCTCGGGGCCACCCACCCGGATCCGACCGGGGCCTCGGTGCCCGCGACCGGCAGAAAATCGGTTTGGTCGCCCGCATAAAGCAAGTAGCCCAAGACAATTTGCTTCTCGTTGCTCGTGCAGCGAATTGTTTGGGCCTTGGCCTTGGCTCGTGCCAGCGCCGGCAAAAGCATTCCTGCCAAGATGGCGATGATGGCTATGACGACGAGCAATTCGATCAACGTGAAGGCGTGGCGGAACAGCGCGGCCCTAGATGATGGAAAAGGTCTCATGGATCTTTGACATGTCAGCCCGCCCGGCAGGGTCTGTCAAAGTGTGTCTTCGGCGTTGGCCGGGCTGGTTGAGCAAACTCAGTCGCGATCTCAGTCGCGCATGAAGTGGCAGGTGTAGCCGCCCGGGTTTTTGACGAGGTACTTCTGATGGTAGCCCTCGGCAGAATACCAGATGGAGGCGGTGGCGATCTCGGTGACCACGGGGCGGCGCCACTTGCCGGAGGCGTTGACCCGGGCCTTGACCGTCTCGGCCGTCGTTTTCTGAGTTTCGTTGAAGGTGAAGATGGCCGAGCGGTACTGGCTGCCCACGTCATTGCCCTGGCGGTTCAGCGTGGTGGGGTCGTGCATGCGGAAGAACCACTTCTCGAGCAACTCTTCGAGCGACAAGGTCTTGGGATCAAAGACGACTTTGACCGACTCAGCGTGGCCCGACTTGCTGTCGTGGGTGTCGTCGTACTTCGGGTTGGGCAGCCATCCGCCGGTGTATCCAGACTGAGTTTCGCGAACGCCGGGAATCTTGCGCAAGATCTCCTCCATGCCCCAAAAGCAACCGCCGGCCAGGTAGATGGTTTCCAGCCCTGGAGCGGGCTGTGGGGTCGGGGGCACGGCGGGTAGCGCCGCCGCGAGGTTGGTCGATGCGTTGATCGAGGTGGGTTGGGTCATGGGAGCCTTTTTCGGAGACGAGGTTTTCTGGGGAGTGTCCGCAGCGGCGACGGTGGTCTGGAACAGAACCAGCGAGGCGACCAACAGGGACACGGTGGCAATCCAACGGCGCATGAGTCACCGATACCCTCACCGGCGCTCGGCGCAACCGCCAATTGCATGAAGGACCCAGGTGAGGAGGAAGGACGGATCCGTCCGGATGAGGGGACGCAGTCTATAATGCCCCTTGGGCTAACCGTGGCTTGAAGTCTCTCTAGGGAGGGTCAAGGATGGCTTCAAATCCTCCCCGAAGTTTGCCGGTTTTCCTGTGCTGTTTGTTAAACCCCTCCTGAAATGAAGTTACGCTCCTCGATCCTCCGGTGCTGCCTGCAGTCCTCCCTGTTGCCGCTGTTACTGGCCACAGCAGTGCAGGCAGCTGATTCGTCACCGGCCGTGTTGCCCGGAACTCAACCGCTGACCCAGACGGGTGATTTGGCCCACGCCCTGGTCGGGGGCATCGACCGCTATTTGGACCGGGTCTTGGCGGCTTCACCCCAAACCCGCGCCCGCCATTGGAACCGGGACCTCAACTCGCCGGAGGCCTATGTGAAGTCCATCGAGACCAACCGCCAGCAACTGGCCCGCATTCTCGGCGTCGTGGATACTCGCGGGCCGGCGCAACTGCGAATTTCGGCACCGGTCTCCGGCGGCTCTTCCGGTAATCTGGCTGAAGTGGGCCGCGGCCGCGGATTTAAGATTTTCTCGGTGAGTTGGTCGGTGGTTCGTGGAGTGGAGGCCGATGGCTTAATGCTCGTTCCTGATGGCGAGGCCAAGGCGTTCGTAGTGGCCATTGCCGATGCGGACCAGACGCCGGAGCAACTGGCCGGTCTTCAGGCGGGCGTCCCGGAGTCCGATCAATTCGCTCGCCGGTTGGCCGAACGTGGATGCCGCGTGCTCATTCCTGCGCTAGTCGATCGCTCCGATACCCACAGCGGATTGCCCGGGTCGCGCAAGCTCAAGCAATCTCAGCGTGAGATGCTGTGGCGGGCCTCCTACGAAATGGGGCGCACCGTGCAGGGTTATGAAGTGCAGAAGGTGTTGGCTGCCGTGGATTGGCTCGGTTCGCAGCAGTCGGCCTCGGGATCTAAGAAGCCTGTGGGCGTGATCGGTTACGGCGAGGGCGGTATGGTTGCTTGCTTTGCTGGAGCCTTGGATCCCCGCATCGATGTCACAGCCGTCAGTGGGTTTCAGGTGAATCCGCGCCTGCACAACGAACCCATTGACCGAAACGTCTGGTCGCTGACCGACCAGTTCGGCGCGGGCGAGATCGCCGGGCTCATCGCACCCCGCGGATTGGTTTGGGTGCATGGAAAATTCCCTGAGACTCAGTATCCCGCCAAATCGGGCCAGTCCCACCATGGGGCCGCTCCCGGTAAACTGGGTCGTCCCGATCCTGAGGTGGCCCGGCAGGTCCTCGAAGAGGCCGGTGCTTGGTTGAAAGGGGTGCCCGGGCTAGATCAATGGAAGCTCGTCGAAGCTCAGCCCGACGAGTTGTTCAATGACGAGGCCTTGGGTGCGTTCGGCGACCGGTTGGGGCTACCAGAGGCCCCCGCAGCTTCCGCTGCTGTTTCTGCTCTCCAACCGCTCCCAGACAACACGGCGCGTCAGTTGCGTGCGTATTCTCAAATTTTGGAAGACACCCAGTGGCTCATGCGCGAGGCCGAGTTCACGCGGGCTGCATTTTGGAACAAGGCGGACCGCAAGAATGCCGACACCTTTGCCCAGAGCACCCGCGCCTATCGGGATTATTTACTGAAGGAGGTCATCGGCCCCATTCCGTCGGCCTCGCTGCCGCCCTCGCCGCGGACCCGCAAGCTCATTGAGACCAATGGCATCACCGCCTACGAGGTGATGCTCGACGTGCATCCGGATGTGGTGGCCTACGGCATCCTGGTCGTGCCCCGCGGGCTCAAGCCGGGCGAGAAGCGTCCGGTGGTGGTTTGCCAACACGGGCTCGAGGGCCGGCCGACGGATGTGGCCGATCCGCGCATCGACGCCGGAGCGTATCACACGTACGCGTGGCGATTGGCCGAGCGCGGCTTCGTGACCTTCGCACCGCAAAATTGCTACATCGGCGAGAACCGCTTCCGTCAGGTGCTGCGCAAGGCCCAACCCCTCAAGCTCACGCTCTGGTCGTTCATTCACCGCCAGCACGAAGTTATCTTGGATTGGTTGGCCTCGCAGGACTTCGTGGACCCCTCGCGCATGGCTTTTTACGGGCTGAGCTACGGTGGTA
>JBDKKQ010000243.1:0-5587 GCA_039796015.1 Verrucomicrobiota bacterium | reverse complement strand
AAACGTTTAAGTTCAACGCGTTGTCAATCTAATATTTCGAGTCGTTCTGCCAGCTTACTCTCTCCGGATTCCATCAATTGAGGATCTCAATTCCCCACCATCGACTTTTAAAACAGGCTCTGAGGATCTGGCGGGCCTGTGTCAGCATAGTTTTGGCGAGCTGTTTGAGAGGCTTCTTCCGCGGAGCCTAAAAACCAAATTCTATCAATAGTAATTCAATGCCCGCAGATAAGACATCGATCCTGCACGCCCTTGAGCACAGTCTCTTTGAATTCCCGCAGCTACCCGGTCAGTGGGACGTGCCGACCTTCCCGGGTCTTCAGGCGCATGCCACTCCTGAGGTGTCGCATCCGTTTGGCAACATGGTCGGTGTTTCCACGCTCACGAACGGGAACGCTGACGCCGCCATCGCAGAGGTTCAGGAGTTTTTTGGCAAGCGCGGGCACATGGTGGGTTGGTGGCTCAATCCGTCGTCTACTCCAGTTGACCTGGTCGCTCGGTTGGAGGCCGCTGGGTTCTCCAGGATCGTGGAGCAAGCCGGGCTCGTCCTCACCGACATGGCGAAAGACTTCCGGAGCAACCCCCGCGTCACCGTGCGGCGTGCGAACGCAGCAGATCGCGAAGATGTCATCCGCCTGTACTCCGTTGCTTACCCCATGCCCGAGCGGCTGGCTGCCATCTACTACGACGTGTTGCCGTTGGCTGGATCGGGCGGAGCGCACTACCTAGCGTTCGTCGAGGAGGTGAAGGAGCCAGTGTCGGTATCGAGCATGTTCTCACCAAAGAACGGTCCCATGGTGGTCCTGCAGGGCGCGGCCACGCTGAACGACTATCGCGGGAACGGCATCTACACGGCGATGGTGGCGGCACGGGTGGCGGATGCGCGCGCCATGGGCAAAGAGGCCGCGGTACTGCAGGGCGACCGCAAGACGTCTGCACCGATCTGCGTCAAACTCGGATTTGAGGAAGTATGCAGCGTTGATCTATACGTGTGGCCCAAGGCCTGACTTTACGCCCGCTACGCTAGTTCGTATGAGTAAGACTTCCGTCATCCCGCTGGTGGTGGGACGGCCCGCTTCGCGGCCAGCCCCCCGCCGTCCACGTTGGGCGTGTGGAGTCATCACCTTTCAGTGAGCCGTTGCGCCCAACGGCCGAGGCGAGGGCGCCTCGGCCACCACGCGAGGGGGCGTGCGTTCTCGATTTCCTCGGAGTGCCTCACGGCCAAGAATCATCTTGCGACCGTCGCACCGGCCCGGGACATTCTCGGAGAAATCCTCCGTATCCCATGAAGCTCTCCCGCCGCTCTGCTCTTGCCACCTCCGCCACGGCCACCCTGGGTGCACTGGCTCATCGTCTCGACGCGGCTGATGCCACCTCCGGACTCAAGGGCCGGATCCACCACTCGGTGTGCAAGTGGTGCTATCCGAAGGTTTCCCTCGAAGACCTGGCCCGTTGGGGCAAGGAGCACGGACTGACTTCGATTGAACTCCTGGAGATTCAGGACATCCCCACGGTCCAGAAATACGGCCTCACCTGTGCCATGGTCAGCGGCGTCCCGGGCGGAATCACCAAGGGGCTCAATCGCCATGAGAACCACGACACCATCGTGGAATGGTTCACCGGCGTGGCACCCAAGGTTTCCCAGGCGGGCTGCCAGAACATCATCTGCTTTTCCGGCAACCGCGCCGGGTTGTCCGACGAGGCCGGCATCAAGAACTGCGCGGCGGGCCTCAAGCGTCTGGTGCCCATTGCCGAGAAGAACAACGTCACCCTGGTGATGGAACTGCTCAATTCCCGGGTGGACCATGCCGACTACCAGTGCGATCACACCGCCTGGGGCGTCGAGCTGTGCAAGGCGGTGGGATCCGAGCGCTTCAAGCTGCTCTACGACATCTACCACATGCAGATCATGGAGGGCGATGTCATCGCCACCATCCGCAAGTCGAATCCCTACATCGCCCACTACCACACGGGCGGCGTCCCGGGCCGCCACGAGATCGACCAATCGCAGGAGATCTACTATCCGGCCGTCATGCAGGCCATCGTGGAGACCGGATTCAAGGGGCACGTGGCCCAGGAATTCATCCCCAAGCGCCCCGACGTTCTCGCCTCCCTGCAACAGGGCGTCACGATCTGTGACGTGTAAGGGGACGTTTTCAGGCGGTTCCCGAAAACGAACCGGGTGACATCAGCCATCACGCGGGTCGCCTGCGCCCACGCCTGAACCGCCTGAAGGCGGAACTACGAACGGGAGAAGTGTTGAGATGCGAAGAGAACTGCCGCCGTGGGCCGCCGGGCGTTGACACTGACGGGGGTGCCTGTTAACGGCTTGGCTTTCCATTCCATCACCATGAACCGTTCCCCTCTTCTTCCGACCGCCGGTGCCAGTCGCCGCCGTTTTCTCCGTCAAAGCGCCGCTGCGACAGCCGCGACGCTGGCGTTCCCATACGTCGGGAATGTTCTGGGAGCGAACGACCGCATTCAGGTCGCCTGCATCGGCGTCGGCGGCAAAGGGTCGAGCGACACCGACGACGCGGCGCGCTGCGGGGGAACCATCGTCGGGCTGTGTGATGTGGACCTCGATTCGCTGGGCAAGAAGGCGGAGAAGTTCCCCGGAGCCCGGCGGTACCGCGATTTCCGCAAGATGCTGGAGGAGATGGGCAGTTCAATTGATGCGGTCACCATCTCCACGCCGGACCACGTCCACGGCGTCGCCGCCGCCATGGCCATGAAGATGGGCAAACACATCTACTGCCAGAAGCCGCTGACGCAGACGGTGTACGAGGCGCGGTTGCTTCGCCAATTGGCCAAGGACGGCAAGCTCGCCACGCAGATGGGCAATCAGGGGAGCGCGGGAGCGGGATTGCGCCGCGCGGTGGAGGTCATCCAGTCGGGCGTGATCGGCAAGGTCACCGAACTGCACGTGTGGTCCAATCGTCCGGTCTGGCCCCAGGGCCTGAATCGTCCGGCAGGAGCGGATCCGGTGCCGAAGACCCTCGATTGGGATCTTTGGTTGGGACCCGCGAAGGTCCGTCCCTACAAGAAGAGCGTCTATGCGCCGTTTGCCTGGCGCGGTTGGAATGATTTCGGCACCGGTGCCCTGGGCGACATGGCCTGCCACACGGTGAACATGCCTTTCCGCGCCCTGAAGCTGGGTTACCCCACCCGCGTGGTGGCGGAGATCACCTCCGAGATGTTCCCCGAGACCTTTGCCAAGACCTCGCGGCTCCGCTTCGAATTCCCGGAGCGGGACGGACTGCCGCCCCTGAAGTTCTGGTGGTACGACGGCAATCCCGAAGACAAGGCGCTGGCTCCCATCCGTCCCTCCTCGGACCTGGTCAAGGAGATCGTGAGCCTGACGGGATCCCTCCCGGGCAGCGGATGCCTGCTGGTGGGCGACCGCGGCAAGCTGTTCTCACCCGATGACTACGGGTCCCAGTTCTTCCTGATGGTGGACAAGGAAAAGGGATACACCGCCGGCGATCAGCACGAGGCGGCGCGATCGGTGCCGGTGAGCATCCCCCGTTCCCCGGGCCACAACGAGGAGTGGTTCCGCATGATGCGCGACGGCACTCCGGCCTACTCCAACTTCGACATCGCCGCCTACCTGACGGAAATCATCCTGCTCGGCTGCATCGCGGTCCGCGTCGGCGAGGGCAAGGTCATGGACTGGGATGGACCGAACATGCGCTCGACGAATCTGCCTGAGGCCGCCCAGTTCGTGAAACGCGACAACCGCCGGGGCTGGGGCTACTGAGTCAGGAAGGTCTGGATCATCTTTCCCACCACCTGGTCCGTCGCAATCGCGCCGGAATTGGGGCCTAACCCGGATATTTCATAGAGGGAGAGCAGAAGGAGTGGAAGAGGTTGATTTCAAGCCGTGGTGGCAAGGGTATTGGCATGGGGATGGCTGAGGTGGAAGGCATGACAGAGTGTGGAACGGAGGGGCTGCTGTTTTCGGATCTGGGGCCGCGGAAGGTGGTGGCGGATTTTACCGGCGGGCTGCTGTCCTCGGATGGGGGTGTGCTTCTGCTGCGTCAGATTGACCGGGGGCTGGGATTGACCCGGCATCTGGCGGGTTGCTTCCGTGACACACGCAACGCGCTCTTCGTGGATCACTCGGTGGAGCAGTTGCTGGCGCAGCGGCTTTACGGACTGGCGCTGGGTTATGAGGATCTCAACGATCACGACACGCTTCGGCTGGACCCCTTGTTGGCGGTGGCGTGCGAGAAGAAGGATCCTTTGGGACAGGACCGTTTCAATCCGGCTTTCCGTGGGGTGGCCCTGGCGAGTTCGGCGACCCTGAACCGGCTCGAACTCTCCAACCACAAGAAGAGCCGCTGCCATAAACTGGCCCATGATCCGGCGGGGATTGAAGACTGTCTGCTGACCTTTGGGGTGCGGTGCCTACCCAAGGGAACCACCGAGGTGGTGCTGGATCTGGACGCCATGAGCCATCGCCTGCATGGGGAACAGGAGGGGCGTCACTTCAACGGGTACTACGACGAGTACTGCTACCTTCCCCTGTATATGTTCGTGGGGTCCATTCCCCTGTGGGCCCAACTGCGCACTGCCGATCAGGATGCCGCCGCAGGTACGGTCCAAGCACTGACCAAGGTGATCGCCGCCCTTCGCCGTCGTTTTCCCCAGGTGCGCATCATCGTACGCGGCGACAGCGGCTTCTGCCGGGACGAGATCATGGCCTGGTGCGAGGCCCAGTGGAACGTCTGGTACTGTCTGGGTCTGGGCCGCAACAGCGTGCTCCTGGAACGGTTGGAAGAGGCGATGCTGACCGCGCGGATGAGGCGTTGCCTGTGCGGAACCTCCTCGGTGCGGGAGTTTGTGGAGTTCTCCTATCAGACGCAGACGAGCTGGAGCCGTGCGCGGCGGGTGATTGGGAAAGCGGAGGCGATGAGCGCGGGAGATAACCCCCGCTTCATTGTGTCCAACTTGCCGGCCGAAGGGTTCCCCGAGGACGCAGACCCAGGGCGCTTCACCCCGGGCCGCCTGTACGAGGAATGCTACTGCGCACGCGGAGACATGGAGAACCAGCTCAAGCAGCAGGTGCTGGATCTGCAAGCCGACCGCCATTCCACCCATCATCTGGGCAGCAATCAACTGCGCCTGTGGCTGAGCACGCTGGCCTATCTGCTGATGGATCGAATGCGCGCGGTAGGTCTGGCCGGAACCGACCTGGCAAACGCCACAGCGGGCAGCATCCGCTTGAAGCTCTTCAAGGTCGCCGCGCAGGTGACCCTTAGCGTGCGACGGGTGCATGTGCAGTTGAGCAGCGCCTGGCCCTGGCGGCAGACCTTCGCGCTGTGCGCTCGGCGACTGGGCGGGGCTGACTTGTGGTGCGGCTAGCCAGCCCACACCACAACCTGTAGCGAAAAACCGGATCCGAAAATCTGGAACAGGAGGAGTGTTGCTAAAAATCGAGGAAAAAGCGGGATTTGGCTCCGGAAACTTAGAAACACCTTGTGGCATCCCTCACCACAAGGCCATGCCGGCCATTTTTCCCAATTCTTCCTCCAATCTTTGGAAAACTACCCGAGCCGAACCGCGGGTATGAAATATCCGGGCTAGG
>JBDKKQ010000242.1:0-27698 GCA_039796015.1 Verrucomicrobiota bacterium | reverse complement strand
AAACCGCACAGAAAAAGTGTTCGGGGTCGCTCGGTCACCCCTGGTTCAGTGGGTTGTCGGACCGGGTGTCACCGGTTTGTGCGCAATGGAGTCGTCAGCAACCTTTGTCCGGTTTCCGTCCTGAGGTCGAACCTGTGTCTACTAACCTGTTTGGAGGGTCTCAGGGTGGAATTAGCAGCAACTCAACGGTCGTTGAGTCTTTTTAAATGGGGCTTGATTGCCCAGGCACTGCTGGTAGCTGCTTGCATGTGACGCATTACATCGCCTACTTCCGAGTCTCCACACGACACCAAGGACATGATGGAAACGGTATGAACGCCCAACGGGATGCCGTTGCCCGTTTCGTTCTCAGCCAAAAAGGTCATGTCCTCCACGATTTTTCAGAGGTCGAAAGCGGTGGTCTCAACGACCGCCCCCAACTCAACGCGGCTCTCGACGAATGCAAACGGTCCAAGGCTACCTTGGTGGTCGCAAAACTGGACCGTCTGAGTCGAAACGCTGAGTTCCTTCTTCGTCTCCAAAACTCCGGGGTCAATTTCGTCTGTTGCGACTGCCCCAACGTGGACCGTTTCACCGTGGGAATTCTGGCCCTGGTAGCACAACGTGAACGGGAGCTGATCTCTGAACGAACCAAAGCAGCACTTACCGCTGCGAAGGCCAGAGGAGTTCGTCTTGGTGGATGTAGAGATGGTCACCACAGATCGAACCTGATGGTTCTAGCTAACCAACTAGCCGCTCAACGCTTTAATCGCTCGATAATCGGGGTAATCCGGGAAATTCAGTCTACTGGTGCCACCACCCTTCAATCGATCGCCCACTGTCTGACCCGTCGGGGAATTTCCACTCGTACCGGCCGAACCACATGGTATCCCACTCAGGTGCGAAACGTCCTCCGAAATACGTAGTCTGCTTTCACCCTTCTGAAACCGGTGAAAAGGTGGGTGATTTCACCGGTTTGTGCCACATCGGTCCTGGCAGTCATCGTGTTCAGTGGATGATTTGGTGTTCGTCGACATTGCCATTCACGAATGTGGTTCGAATCGCCAAGGTGGTGAGGTTGACATCGATCCTTTTGACGATGCTTCCGATTACCGGTGCCAACTTTACCCTTGTCTCACGGTTGCCAAGTGCAGCCACCATGGAACCCAAAAATTTGTCGAGGTCTGATGAGTCCGCATCGTCGATAAGTTCTTGGAGATTTCCAAGGGCGTGTGGGAGGTTGTTTGCATCATTAATCGCAGTCGTCGTTTCGATTATTTTGCGGTCTATATCCTCTGACTCCTTCGTTAGTTCAGCGTATTTTGACCGAAGTAAAGTATCGTCGTAATCATTTAGTAAGTTCAAAAGACTTCTCTTCTTCTTGTCGTTTTCCAGTTTCTGGAGTCGAAGTGAATCAAATTCTGTTCCTTCGGTTTGATTGTCTTTCCTGACGACAATTTCAGGGTGCTGCCTTAGCACAAAGACGAAAAAATCCTCTTCAAGAAGATTGATACGAAGACTGAACCGTTGGGTACATGCTCCGCGAATTGTGTGAGTGCATCGATAATATGAGTAATTTCGTCCCTTTGACCTAGTCATTGTCACAGTGAAACCGCATTCCGAACAAAAGATCAGCCCGCGAAACAGGTTGATGAGATTTGATGACCGGCCGCGCCTGTTTCGGTTTTTTTCGAGGTTGACTTGTGCTCGGTCAAATTCCTGTTGGGAGACGATTCTGGGAAAGTATGAGTACCCCTTAAAATCACCGATGGTTGTTTTTGCGCTAAGAATGTACCTGACGCTCGCAGTATGCCACTTACCACCCCTGAAGGCAGGCGTACCTCGTCGGTTGAAATCCTTGACGATCGAAACGATAGAAGCGCCAGCGTTGTATTTGGTGAATATTTCGCGGACTAGATCGGCTTTCTCGTTGGTTTCAAAACGATTGAGATTATTGTTCCAATCTAGCCACCCAGGAGCCATTTCACGAACGTTTGCCGTGCCTCCATCAGCAATTCTTGAGATCTTTCGAGATTTTGCACTTTTGACCCTTCGTGAAAGGTTCGCTGAGTAATCGAAAGCACCTTTCATCGCTACAAGAATTTCAATCCGAGCAGCAAGGTCTTTCGTACTAGCCCGGGTGAATGTGCGGTTTCCAAAGCCGATGTGAATCGCAACGCCGGATCGTAGAAGTTCGAGAACAGCCTTCTCAGACTCGTCAAGGTCTTGTCGAGAAAATCGATCCCAAGCCTCAAGGATCAAAACTGGATGCGGGGCAAGTTTGCCAGCTTTGGCAAGACGGATGAATTCGGCCAAAGCGCCGGTGAGACGGTTTTTCCCGGTGAAAGCGCTGACGCCGAGATCCTGAAAGGTTAGTGGTGAGAGTTTCCAACCCATTTGCTCACAGATCGCCTCAGCCCTTGTGCTTTGACGATGTTCACCAGTACCCCTCAGCTGTTTTTTGGACGAAAGACGGATGTACGAGTATGCATGTTCGATCTCCGCAACCTCTGATGTCATGTCGATGTCATCCACTTAAGAATCGTACCGAGCTGCCGCTAAATGACAAGTCCTACGACATTGTGTTCCATCCGCCCAAGCCGGGAGCCGAGGGCAAGGTTCAACCCGGTTCGTTCACGGTGCTGCACAATGGAGTACTGGTTCAGGACCACATTCCGATCCAAGGTGACGCCTCGGTTTCGGCGAAGTTGTCCGGGGCGACTCCCACGGGACCGCTGTTCCTCCAAGACCACGGCAATCCGGTCCGTTACCGCAACATCTGGGTCCGCAAGCTGGACTGATCCAATCCTAAGGTTGCCGTTTAGACCCAGAGGCGCCGAGGCGGGTTGCACGCTTATGAAAAATCAATACCGACTGAGGTGGCTGCTCCACTGTTTCTGGATGCTGGGACTGACGGCTGGGGTGTCCGCCGCTGAGTTGCGGCCGCTCCGTGCGCTGCTGGTCTGTGGGGGATGCTGTCACGACTACCCGGTCCAGAAAGATGTTCTCAAACGAGGCATCGAGGCCCGGGCTCGGGTGATCGTCGAGACGGTCCAGCAAGGAGGTGTCTCCAAAGAGAGCCAGATTCCTCTGTACGCCAACCGCGACTGGGCCAAGGGCTACGATGTGGTGATCCATGACGAGTGTTTCGGTGCGGTCGCCGACACCAACTGGATTTCGCAAATCCTGGCCCCACACCGGGCGGGTTTGCCGGCAGTAAATTTACATTGTGCCGTCCATAGCTACCGCGCCGCGCCCGGCGATCTTTGGCAGGAATACTTAGGCCTTCGCTCCATGAAGCATGGCAAGGCTGCGCCTATCTTGATCCGCACGGTGGAGAACCAGCACCCCATCATCCGAGGGTTGGGCTGGCGGGACTGGCTGACGGGCAACGAAGAACTCTACAACAACGTGAAGGTGTTTCCCTCAGCCACCGTGCTTCAACGCGGAACCCAGGGTGACGACGATTGCGCCATTACTTGGGTCAATCGCTATGGATCCACCCGGGTGTTCAGTACTTCTCTGGGGCATTTCAACGAGACGGTGAGCGACGAACGCTATCTGGATCTGGTGACGCGTGGAGTCCTCTGGGCGTGCGATCGCCTCGATGCCCAACACCTCAGGTCGATCACTCCGTCGCCACCGATCCGCTCCACATCACCGGTTACGATCCCAGTGAAACCCTAGATGCACCCAGATCAAGGTGCGTGACCGTGGGATCGAAACCATTCCACGGCATCGGTCAGGGCCTGCTGGGGTGGAGTCTGTGGCAACCCGAGTTCCTGGATGGCTTTGGCGGGGTTGAACCACATTTTGTAGGCAGCCATGCGAACCCCGGCCAGCGGTGCCTTCGGAGGTTTTCCAGTCCAACGAGCAATCCACTCGTCTACATGCGCCGCACCCAAAGCCACGGCGTGGGGCACCTGGAATCGCGGGGCTGGGACGCCTGTCAGACTTGAAAGGGTGTCGAGGGCCTGTTTCATGGTCCAATTGCCTTGGGCATGTCCCAGAATGTAGCGCTCTCCCACCCGCCCTTTCTCGGCAGCCAAGATGTGACCCGCGGCGACATCCTGCACATGAACCCAGTTGAGTCCGGTGTCTAGGTAAGCGGGCATCGCCCGGCGGAGGAAATCGACGATCACCTGTCCGGTGGGAGTGGGTTTTACATCCCGCGGTCCAATCGGGGCGCTGGGGTTGACGATGACCACCGGCAGGCCGGCCGCGGCGAGTTCTCGGGCCACCACCTCGGCCCGCCATTTGGAGAGCTTGTAGGGATTGGACATCTGAGACTCGCGGACCGGCGTGGATTCATCGGTCGGGATGATGGAACCGTCGGGGCTGGGCTTTGGCAGCCCGATGCAGCCGACGGTGCTGGTGTATACGATGCGTGAGCATCCGGCCTGATGGGCCGCGTTCAGGATGTTCCGGGTCCCGTCTACATTGGCCCGGAACATGGGCGCATAATCGGGCAGCCACAGCGAATAACTCGCGGCCACGTGGAAGCACCAATCACACCCGGACATCGCCCGGGCGAGCGCGGCACTATCGTTGTTCAGGTCCCCAGGAACCGTTTCGTAGGTGCTGCCAACGAGCCCTCGGACATCCGCCCCCGGGCGCAGCAGCGCTCGGACCGAATGCCCGCGGGCATTCAGTGCATGGACCAAGTTGGCTCCGACAAAACCGGAGGCACCGGTGACAAAACAACGCATGGCGGCAGAGGGACTAATTTTCGGATCCACCCCAGAGCAGACTCACTTCGCCCAAAAATCTATCACGAACACATCGGCCACCAGTGGGCGCACCAGTTTACCGAATTCCTGATGATCAGGATGAACGAGGTAGGCATCGCGGTCTTTCTCGGAGGTGAAGGTCAGGATCCAACCGTGAGTGCAGCCCTTGTTGAGATTCTCAGGGCTGTTATTGGTGCCCGCCTCGAGGGTGGCGATTTGGGGAATCTTCGACTTCAGGGCGCGGAAGGCTGTCTCGACCTTCTTCACCTCCGCGGGGCTGGCGGTGTCCTTGAACTTGAAGGCAACAACGTGGCGGAGGTGACCGTGGTTTTTGGAAGATGCGGTGGTGTCAGACATAGCAGGGAAGGTGAGGGCGAAGAGCAGCGCCCCAATGAGCATCAGAGGTTTCATTGAATGGTGGGTAGGTAGGCTGGAATCTGGTCGGGCTCTGGACAAGCGCAGATCGCGGTTGTGTCTCTGAGTCCGGAGACTGAATCGGGTTCGGTGTTTACAGCGCTTGGAAGGTCGCCTTCAAGCCAGTGCCGGAGGCGTTCTGGACCCTCCGCTGGTTGGCGGCCAAGTGGGTGCAGATCTTGAAGACCATCTCGGCTGCGTCGGGCTGTCCTACTGCGGTGGCCAGTGCATCGGCCGAATAAGCCTTCTCCGGGTTAGCGGCCAGGTGAGCCACGGCTTGACGCTGAATTTCCAGCACGCTGGCAGCGGCTTTCTTACCCGCCTCGACGCCGGGTTGGTGGTAGGCGTTGACGTGGATCAGCGATGCGTAAAGTCCCACGGCTCGCTCGAACAGGGCGATGAGCATTCCCACTGTGAAGGCTGAGGCATCCGGGACGGTGAGGGTGAGACTTGCACGGCCCGACTCGTACAGGGCAGATCGCGTGCCCAAAAAAAACCCGCTCAGGAAGTCACCGCTGGTGGCGCCCGACTCCACCTCGAGGCTGGCCCCGTTGCGGTCCTTCAATACCTCGATGAACACGGCGAAGAAGTTAGCCACGCCATCCCGCAATTGCTGAACATAGGCATGCTGGTCGGTCGACCCCTTGTTCCCGTACACTGCCAGTCCTTGGTGGACGACCTTTCCATCCAGGTCCAGCTCCTTGCCCAACGACTCCATCACGAGTTGCTGGAGGTACTTGGAAAAGAGTTCGAAGCGGTCTTTGTAGGGCAGCACCACCATGTCTTTGGTGCCGCGGCCGTCTCCAAGGAAATACCACATCAGTGCGAGTTGCGCGGCCGGATTGTCACGGACGACCGAATTGCGGGTGGCTTCGTCGCAGGCCTTGGCGCCGGCGAGAAGTCCCTGGATATCCAAGCCTTGCAAGGCAGCAGGCAGCAGTCCAACTGCGCTCAATTCGCTAGTGCGCCCACCCACCCAGTCCCACATGGGGAAGGTTCGGATCCAGCCATCGGCGATGGCTGTTTTGTGCAGGGCGCTGCCTTCTCCCGTGATGGCCACCGCATGAGCCGCGAAGCGCAGACCCGCCCGCTCGTAGGCGGCACGGGCCTCGACCATTCCGTTGCGGGTTTCCGGGGTGCCGCCGGACTTGGAGATGACCAGTGCCAGGGTTTGCCCCAACTTGCCTGCCAGGGTGCCGAGGACCTGGTCCATGCCATCGGGATCGGTGTTGTCGAAGAAATACGGTGTCAGCTTGTCGGAATGCGAATGGCCTAGGGCCTTGGCCACGAATTGCGGCCCGAGTGCCGATCCCCCGATCCCGATGACCAACACGTTTTGAAACACACCTGAGGTCCCGGTTAGTTCCCCGCGATGGACCTGTGCGGTGAAAGAGTGGATCGCCGCTAGGGTGGATTCGATGGCCTGGGAGAGGGCCGGCGTCGGAGCCAGCGCCGGGTTGCGCAGCCAATAATGACCCACCATCCGCTGTTCGTCGGGGTTGGCGATGGCTCCCCGCTCCAATTCCGCCATTGCGCTCAAGGCCTTCTGAATGGGTCGCTCCATCTTGGAGTGAAAATCATCCGGAAAGGGAACTCGGCTGATGTCCAGACCCAGCCCGATGGCGGGACAATCGAGATAATGACGTTGGAAGCGGGACCAAAGAATCGCTGGGGTTGCAATCATCGCAGCCCGGACGCTAGGAACTGGATCAGGCCTGCCAAGGAGTAAAATGTTGCTCCGGATGGAATGACTCTTCCGTGGCTTGGTTGCCCGGTGGGCGTGACTCAACATTCACTTAACAAAGTTGGTTTTGAAGGTTATCCGTAACGCCCCCGCATGTTGCTCCGTCAGCGCCAACTCCTCAACAAAGTCCACGCACTCATCGATGCGACGTTGTTTGGCGCCGTCTTTTGGATGGCTCATTTCATCCGCTCACTGCCCCAGTTGGATCCCGAAGCTGTCATCGGTGGATTTCAAAAGTACCAGTGGCTGCTGCTGGTGGTGGTGCCGCTGACCCCCCCATTGCTTGAGTTGCAAGGGTTTTACCACCGCGCGGGTCTGGCGTCCCGGCGGCAATCCTTGGCTCAGATACTCCGTGGGTCCGCCTGGGTTTCGTTGGCGATTATCGTCGCGATGTTTTTCACCAAGCAAGAGATCGCGCGAGGCGTGGTCTCACTATTCTTGCCGATGATCGTCAGCGCGATGGTCTTCAAAGAAGAGCTCATGCGTTTGTGGATCCGGTCCCGAATGGCGGGTCAGGAAGCGCGCCGCCGGGTTATTTTGATTGGCGGCGACCGCGAAATGAACCGGCTCGATGAAGCGTTGAAACAGAATGCCCGTGGCGAGATTTCCGTGGCGGCCCGCCTCGACCCAGGCCAGTTCTCTGTCTCGGTCCTGACGGATTTGTTGCACTCGCACGCAGCCAATGCCGTTTTGGTAGCTCCGAAACAATTTCTCTTCGGCCAGATTGAGAAAATTATCCAGGTCTGCGAACTCGAGGGTGTTGAGGTCTGGCTGCACGCTGATTTCTTTCAGACCCGGGTTTCACAGACCACTGTGGACGAATTGGCGGGGCATCCAGTGCTGGTTTTCCGGACTGGGCCTGACCAGACCTGGCAGTCCATGGCCAAAGGGGTGATCGATTTCCTGGGCTCGTTGGCCCTTGTATTGGCTACCTCTCCATTGTTTCTGGCAGCGGCCTTGGCGGTGCGACTGTCGTCTCCGGGGCCGGTTCTTTTCCGGCAGCGTCGGGCCGGACTCAATGGGCATCCGTTCACTATGCTGAAGTTCCGCACGATGGTGACCAACGCCGAGCAGCTCAAGCACGAGCTAGCCAAGCTCAACGAGATGAGCGGGCCAGTGTTTAAGGTGACCAACGATCCTCGCGTGACTCCCGTGGGTCGGTTCTTGCGCAAGTGGTCGGTCGACGAGCTGCCGCAGCTTTGGAATGTTTTCCGCGGAGAGATGAGCCTGGTGGGCCCACGCCCGTTGCCGGTCGACGAGGTAGCGCGCTTTGACGACATGGCCCACCGCCGACGCCTGAGCGTGAAGCCGGGCCTGACCTGTCTCTGGCAAGTGAGTGGCCGAAACAATGTGACCGATTTCAAGGAGTGGGTCCGACTCGACCTCCACTACATCGACAACTGGTCCATCTGGCTCGACCTCAAAATTCTCCTGCTGACCGTTCCAGCCGTCTTCTCCGGTGCCGGGGCTAAGTGAAAGGCCCCTTTTTGGGTGGTTCAAACAGCCGGTACTGGAAAGTTCTTGGGTGTTTGTGGGCTTGTGCGGGCGCGGGGCAGGGCCTAGATTTCAGAACACGTGAACGAAAATCCTATGGATACTTCGATGCTGGCGTTTATTGGTGGAACCGAAATCATGTGGATAGCCATTGTGGTTTTGGTCCTCTTCGGTGCCAAGAAGGTCCCCGAACTCATGAAGGGCGTGGGTACGGGCATTCGTGAGTTTAAGAAGGCGTCTAAGGATGTCCAAGATGAGGTGCAGCGCGTGATGGATGAGCCGGAGCGCCCATCCCCGCCGCCGTCATCGTCGACCTCGCCGGTGCGGTCGCCCTCGGACACTATTTCCCACAGCCCAAAGGCCTGATCCGGGGCCGTGATGGAAGGCCCCTTTGCTCAGTCATCTGATGTCTGGACGTTTCCGGGGCGGAGACGGACCTCGGTAGACACGGTGACGTGGGCGGGCTTCCTTCAGTCCCAAGTTACAGTTTGTCTGGATGGCCCGATTTGAGCGCGCATGGCTGACGATCCTGATTACTCCCTGACCCCCTCGCTGCCCCCAAGTTCCGATTCGTTGGATTCTGACTCGGAGTCGGAGGGTGGTGGGCCGGTGAAAACCTTCTTGGAGCACCTCGAGGACCTGCGTTGGACACTCATCAAGTGTGCGGTAGCGGTATTTCTGGGATTCATCCTCTGTCTGAGCGGCAGCAATGTGGTGATCCAGTTTCTTAAGTGGCCCCTCATGGTGGCCGAGGGCATGCGGCACTCCACGGAGGGTCGGGTGGTGTACATGCTCGGAACCAATGTGCTCACCCGCATGACACCGCAAGATAGCGGCATCCCCGGGGTGGCAACCAACCGAGACACGGTCTTCCGGTTGTCGCCGAGGCAGATCGGCACAAATTTGGTCATGACTGTTCAGGAGGAAACCAATCCTCCAGCCAGCGCGACGCGTTCGTTCGATGTGCAACTCAAGACGCTGGGGCCGGTGACGGCGTTCAGCGTGGTGATGCAGATCGCCATGTTTGGCGGTATCACCGTCTCGATTCCCTTCGTCTTATTCTTCATCGCCCAGTTCATCCTGCCGGCGCTGCACCATCACGAGAAGTCCTTCGTGTACAAGGTGAGCGGGTGGGCAACCTTCCTCTTTCTGCTAGGAGTGGCCTTCTGTTACTTCGTTTTGCTGGTGATTTGCCTCAGCACCACAGTGAGTTTCTCCAATTGGCTGGGCTTTGCCGCCGATGAATGGAAAGCCGATGAGTACATTAGTTTTGTCTGTTGGTTCATGCTGGGAATGGGCATCGCCTTCCAGTTGCCGTTGGTCCTGTTGACGTTGGTCAAGATCGGCATCCTTGACGCTGCCAAGCTCTCCAAGTTCCGCTCCTATTGGGTGGTGGCCGGGTTGGTGATCGCGGCCTTCATCACGCCCGATGGCAATCCTTTGAACATGCTCCTGCTGTTCCTGCCGCTCCATCTGCTCTATGAGATCAGCTTGGTGATTGCCTGGTGGTGGGGTCGGAAGGCGGCTAAGGCGGCGATGGCGTCGCCTGAGGACCGTGCGTGATCAATTCATTTTCCATCGATTGAAGTCCGCGCTTGCACCCACCTGTTCTGCCTATAATCTCCAACCACATTTTCCAACACTATGCGTTCCCTTCTCAAGTCGGTGAGTCTCCTTGTGACCGTGGCCGCGGTGCTCGTCGGATGCACCAGCGCCGAGCAGAAACTCGGCCGTGGCCTCGACAATCTGTCGGAGCCTTTTCGCCTCGGTGAACTCCAGCGCAGCTACGAGCAGGGTGCTCTCTTCGGTGGCGCGCATGGCGGCACTGTGGGCGTGGTCCGCGGCGTCAATCGCACCATTGGCCGTACAGTCGTGGGTGCCGTGGAAGTCTTGAGCTTCCCGATCCCCAGCGAGCCGTACATCAAGTCGGACTACAAAGCGTATCCGGATAGCTACAAGCCGGGAGCTCTGGGTAAGTCCACCGTGACGTCCACGGACAGTTCCCTCGGATTCGAGGCGTCCGATGTGGCTCCTGTGATCCCGGGCAGCCGCTTCCGCGTCATTGACTGATAGTCGGGGGTTGGCCGTTAACGGGTCGCCCCATTTCCAACTTCCTTCCGCGCTCCTGCAGATTCTGCGGGAGCGCTTTTTTATGCCGCTGATTCGATCCTCTCCCTGCAAGGTCAACTTGCTGCTCAATATTCTGGGCCGGCGGCCGGACGGGTTTCATGACCTAGAAACCCTGTTTCATCCGGTGCCGCTTTGCGATGAGTTGACCTTTGAAACGGACTCGAATTCGGGAATCCAGTTCACCTGCGATCATCCGGAATTGCCGACGGATCGGAGTAACCTCGTGGTGAGGGCTGCAGAGCAGTTTTTGGCCGAAGCCCAATGGACAGGGCGGGGGGTTCGGATCCACTTAGCCAAACGCATCCCCTTAGCTGCTGGGTTGGGTGGCGGTAGCTCTAATGCCGCCCAAACACTCGTCGGGATGAACGATTTGTTCGGCCGACCGCTGGGAAACGACCGGCTGGATCGATTAGCAGCCACTCTCGGTTCGGATGTAAACTTCTTCCTCCAGGACCAACCGGCCCGAGCCACCGGCCGCGGAGAACAAGTCGAGCCCATGGCCTCGTTTGAGTCGCTCCGTGGTCGAGGCATGATTTTGTATCATCCGGGCTTTGGTATCTCCACGGCCTGGGCCTATCGAGAACTGGCTCAGTATCCAGAAGCGCTGAAAGGCAGACCGGGTCGTGTTGAAGACTTGGAGCGAGCCCTGAGATCGGGCGATCTCACCGAAGCAGGGAAGCACTTCTACAACTCTCTGGAGGCTCCGGCCTTACACAAGTATCCCATTCTGGAGTTGTACCAGAGTTTCTTTCGCGAGCACGGGGCTTGGGCGGCGCTGATGTCTGGGAGTGGTTCCACCACGTTTGCGCTCTTCCCAGACGTGGTAATGGCCCAGGCGGCGGTTGCGCCCTTTGAAGCACGTTTTGGGGCGGAAGGCTGGATGCAGGTAGTCAGCCTGTAGTCATTGCTCTGGTTCAGACTCTTTTTGATGCGGATGTTTGTTCGGATTGTGGTTCCGAGGCGTCCGAGTGGGGCTGAAAGTTGGCGTGAAAACCCAAGCCAACGGATCGCGACGGCCTTTTTCTCGCCTTGAAGGGGGATGTGTGTCGGGATCTCGTTAGTTTTCAACTCCCCTCACAAAGACTTCTATGATTCGTCTCGATGGCAAGACAGCTCTAGTGACGGGTGCCGGATCCGGCATCGGTCAGTGCATCGCTGAAACCTTTGCCCGAGCCGGTGCCCGGGTGATTGTCGCTGAACTCCGGGTCGAGGCCGGTGAAGCAACGGTACAGAGGATCCGTGAAGCCGGAGGGCGCGCCGAGTCTGTGGCACTGGATGTGACTTCAGAATCGGACGTATTGGCTGCAGCAGCCCGTCACCCGGCGGTGGATGTGCTGGTCTGCAACGCCGGCATCGGTCACGTGGGGACCCTCCTGACCACGAGCGGTGCAGACCTCGATCGCGTCATGGCCGTCAACGTTCGCGGGGTGTTCAACACGATGAAGGCCTGGTTGCCGGGAATGGTTTCGCGCGGGTCCGGTTCGGTGGTTAATCTGGCATCCACGGCCGGTCTGGAAGGATTGGTGGACCGCTTTGCCTACAGTGTCAGCAAACACGCTGTAGTGGGCATCACACGCTCAGCGGCCCTCGACCATGCGCGCAGCGGCGTCCGCATCAATTGCCTGTGTCCGGGACGGGTCGAAACACCATTCGTCCTGGCCCGCATCGCTGAATATCCGGATCCAGCAGCCGCGGCCCGTGAAATGGCTTCGACCCAGGCCATGGGTCGCATGGGGCAGCCTCAGGAAATCGCCAATGCTGCCCTGTTTCTGGCCTCTGATGCCGCAGCCTTCATCACCGGCGTCGCACTACCGGTAGACGGCGGTTGGACCGCTGGAATGTTCCCCAAAGGCTGATCCCCCTCCCTGTAGAGCTCTGACCCTCCCACCAGCGCCTCATTTTCGCCTATCAAGGAGCCTGTCCCTTGTCTGAGGAGCCTGTCCCTTGTCTGAGGCGGCTCTCCAAGCGTTTTATAAAAGTCGATGGCCAAGTTTTGCTGCTCCATGCAGCCTGTCCCTTGTCCATGGCGCTGCTTGAGATCGAAAACCTTCGGAAAAGCTTCCGAACACCTTGCGGGCAACTCTTGCCGGTGGTGGATGTTCCGGGGTTTCAACTCAGTGCCGGGGAGCAGGTGGCGTTGAGCGGCCCTAGCGGTACCGGTAAGACCACTTTTCTAAACCTTATTGCGGGTATTCTGACGGGAGACTCCGGGCGCATTGTCTTGGATGGTCAAAATATGACCACGTTGTCGGAACCGGATCGGGACCGTCACCGGGCTGCGGTGATCGGATACATCTTTCAGACCTTCAATTTGCTTCAGGGCTTTACTTGTCTGGAGAATGTTCTCTTGGGGATGTCTTTTGGGCCGGGTGCGGATCGTGTCCATGCTCGGTCGCTGTTGGACCGGGTCGGATTGGGCGATCGACTGGAGTATTTTCCGCGGCAGCTTTCGACCGGCCAACAACAGCGCGTGGCCGTGGCTCGAGCTTTAGCTAATCGACCAAAGTTGGTCTTGGCCGATGAACCCACGGGTAACCTGGATCCGACCAATGCCGCCCAGGCCTTGGCTCTGATACGGAAATTATGCGCGGAGCAGGGCTCGGCGCTGCTCTTGGTGAGTCATGATCCGGCGGTTCTGGCGTCGTTCCCGCGCCGGGAATCTCTGGCCACTCTCAATCAGGCTTCGAGGACGGAGGTGGTCTTGTGATCTTGTGGCTTTTGGTTCGCCGCAGCCTGCGGCAACACCTGCTCTCAACCGTGGTGACGGCTCTTTCCCTGGCTTTGGCTGGCGGATTGCTTATGTCGGTCTGGGTGGTCAAACGTCAGGCTCGTGCGACCTTCACTGGGCAGACAGGTGCGTGGGATGCCGTCTTGGGGGCCCGCGGGGCGAAGCTGCAACTGGTGCTCAATGCTCTTTTCCACCTGGAGGCTTCGCCCGGGAATGTCGCGTTTTCCGATTTTCAGACGCTGTCCTCCAACCGGTTGGTGGCTCTGGCGGTTCCGATCGCGGTCGGTGATAATTATTTGGGTTATCGCATTGTGGGCACGCTGACCAACCTCTTCACCGAGGCTGAGGCGGCTCCGGGGCGGCGTTTTCGGTTGGTGGCCGGTGGGCGCTGGTTCGAAGACGGCTATCGCGAGGCGGTGGTGGGGTCTTTCGTCGCCCAACGCCTGGGGTTAAAGCCAGGTGACACCTTCAAGCCGTACCATGGCCTCAACTTCAATCCCAAGGAGCAGCACGAGGACGAATACGTGGTCACTGGCATTTTGGAACCTTCCAACACCCCAGCCGACCGAGTGCTTTGGATTCCGCTGGCGGGACTCCAGAACATGTCCGGCCACGCCGCAGCCACCGCCAGCGATGTGAGTGCGGTGCTGGTGAAGCTGCGCAGTGCGGTGGCGGGCCAGCAGTTGGACATGCTCTACAACAAGCAGGGCGACCGGTTGACCTTCGCCTGGCCTTTAGGAACGGTCTTGGCTCAGTTGTTCGACAAGATGGGGTGGTTTGATCAGGTCCTGGAGTTGGTGGCCTACCTCGTGGCGCTGGTGGCTGCGGGTTCCGTGCTGGCCAGCATTTATAATTCTTTGAGCGCCCGACGCCGTGACTTGGCCATTCTGCGGGCACTCGGTGCTCGTCGGACCCTCGTTTTCGCTTCCATCATCCTTGAGGCCACCTCGATAGCGGCCCTCGGGATGGTCCTGGCCTGGGGCCTGTACGCCGTGATCATGGGCGCAGTGTCCGCTGTCATTCGAGCCCAGACCGGCGTGGTTCTCGATCCTTGGGCCTGGGATCCGGTCTTGGTCATCGCCCCGCTGGCGTTGGTGGTGCTCGGGGCTTTGGCAGGAGTTCTCCCGGCCATCAAGGCCTACAGCAACCCGGTGGCCGAAAACCTAGCCCCGGAATCCTGAGCGCTTCGCAGCTCGGGATCGATCGGTATGAAGCAGGCGCAGAATTGCGCCGAACGAGCCGCTCTCGAGTCACCAGGCCTGGGTTTTGAGAGTTAAATCGCAGAAAATCAAAGCAAGGAATGGACAGGCGGCCGATGGTGTCGGTAAATCCTGCCGTTCCACGTCCGACTTGTCATAACACAGTATCAACACACGTACCCCCCTATGAGTAAAAGTAACGAGGGCATAGCCCCTAATGCAAAGCGGCTGCTGTTTGCAGGCTTCATGGCGATCCTTGCGGCCGGCATCGGCTTCGGCATCCGTGGCGGCATTCTCGCCAATTGGGCGGCTGATTTTGGTTTCACCGCCGCTCAGTTGGGTGACATCGGTGGCGCGGGATTCACCGGCTTCTGCTTTGGAATTATCATCGGCGGTGTGGTGGTCGATAAGATCGGGTACGGCAAGCTTGTCGTCGCTGCGTTCTTGTTCCACGTGTTGTCAGCCTTCGTGACCTTTGCTGCGAGCAAGGGACAGTCCCAATCGGCCGCCTTTACCTACCTCTACTGGGGTACCTTCATTTTCGCTTTAGCCAATGGAACACTGGAGGCGGTGGCCAACCCGCTGGTGGCCACGCTGTTCCCCAAGAACCGCACCCACTATTTGAACATCCTCCACGCGAGTTGGCCGGCAGGTCTGGTGCTCGGTGGTTTGGTGGGTTGGTTCCTCGGTGAAGGTCCCGATGCCATGAGCTGGAAGGTGCAGTTGGCCTTGTTCTTGGTGCCGACCGTGCTCTACGGATTCCTGTTCATGGGCCAGACCTTCCCGAAGTCCGAAGCCTCGGCCAAGGGTTTGAGCGTGGGCGAAATGCTCAAGGATGTCGGTATTTTGGGAGCGGCCGTTGCCTGCTACCTATTAGTTCTTTTCTTCCAGACCGCCCTTCAGCTTTCTCCGGCGGTCTCCTACGCCATGGGGGCTGTGATCCTCGGGGCGGTGGCGGTCATCACCGGTTTCTCTATCGGAGCCTGGTTGCTCTTCGTTCTCTTCGTGACCCACGCACTCGTGGGTGCTGTCGAGTTGGGAACCGACGGATGGATTCAGAACATTACCGGCAACATTCTCACTCCGAAGGAAGGCAAGATCCTCTTCGTGTACACCTCGATATTCATGTTCGCCCTGCGCTTCTGCGCTCATTTCATCGAGAAGAATTTGAAGATCTCCCCGGTGGGACTCCTGTTCATCTGCGCTATTTTGGCTTCTGTAGGGCTTAACCTGGTGAGCGGTATCACCACCTTCATCAGCGCTATCCTCGCGCTGTCGGTCTACGCGTTGGGCAAGACTTTCTTCTGGCCCACGATGCTCGCCGTGGTGAGTGACCGTTTCCCGCGCACGGGTGCGATTGCCATCTCCATTATGGGCGGCGTCGGTATGATGTCGGCAGGTTTGCTCGGTTCCGCAGGTCTGGGCTATGCCAAGGATCGTTTCGCAGGCGAGGCGCTGCAGAAGCAGGACGCGGCGATTTATTCTACCTACAAGGCAGAGAAGCCGAGCACCTTCCTGTTCCTAGCTCCGGCCAATGGTTTGGATGGCACGAAGCTCTCGGCCGCTCAGACCGCTGCCAACAAGACCGCTGAACAAAAGGTGGTCGTGGAAGCGAGCATTCAGGGTGACCGTCAGACCCTCAAGGCCGACTCGTTCATCCCGGCGACCATGGCTGCGATCTACCTGTTGCTCTTCTTCTACTTCAAGGCCATCGGTGGTTACCGACCGGTGAGTATTGCCGACGCCAGCAAGGCTTGAGGTTTTAGTTCTTGATTCCCCAACGCGGGCGGTTCCATGAGACATGGGGCCGTCCGCTTTTTCTTGCCCTCATCTCTCGCTATCGGTCCCTGAGATCAATCCGCCAGTTGCATCCGCCTCTCGACCTGCCGATCCTATCCCCATGTCGCTCAAGGTGAATCTTCGCCTCTTGGAGAAGGAGTCCATTCAACTCGATGGGGATATTCTAGGGTCCGAACTGGCCCCGGATTTCCACGATGAATTGATGCGTCTGTCGCATCCCGTAGAATACGAGCTGACGGTCGATCGCCAGTCTGAAAGTTTGCTGGTCATCGGAAGTCTGCGCACCCATGTGGATTGCGAGTGTTCCCGATGCCTCAAATCCTTCGTTCTTTCGGTGCAGCTGGACGAGTTTTCCGTCCTCTCTCCGTTGGAGGGTGAGGATGCTTTACCTGTCGATGGAGATTTTGCAGACTTGACCCCTTCGCTCCGAGAGGACATTTTGCTCTCTCTGCCAACGAATCCGTTGTGTGGACCTGACTGTCGTGGGTTGAAGCCGAAAGGCCAGTCCCGCGAACTGCAAGTGAGGGAGCAGGCTGAGCCGAATTCGGCGTGGAGTGCCCTCGATAATCTGAAATTGTAACCGAACCGAATATGGGCGTCCCGAAACGCAAACCGTCGCGCAGCCGTCAACGCATGCGCCGAGCCTACAACAGTGTCCTCACCCTGCCGAAGCTGGCTGTCTGCACCCAGTGCGCTTCTCCGTCGCTGCCTCACCGGGTTTGCCCCGAGTGTGGTTTCTACGATGGTCGCCAGGTGATTAACGTCGGCGTCGCAGCCTAAGGTTTCTAGGCGCGCCGTGTCCGTTTTTGACGGACCGGCGCGTTTTGCTTATGCGCCTGGCAGTGGACGTCATGGGCGGCGACCACGGTCCGGAGGAACTCCTCCAGGGCGTGAAGCTCGGGTTGGCGGCTGATCCGTCGATCTCTCGCCTCTATGTGGTCGGGCCACCGTCCGTTTTGGAGCCACTGCTTCGAAGCACCGGTTGCTCTGATCCGCGCCTAGCAATCCATCCGGCCTCCGAGGTGCTGACCATGGAGGACAAGCCGGTCCAAGGTCTTCGCAAGAAGAAAGACTGCTCAATCCTTCGGGCCGTCGAGTTGGTTAGGGATGGCAAGGCCGATGCGGTAATCTCCTCCGGCAACACCGGAGGCATTGTCGCGGCAGCCACTATCCGACTCCGGACCCTCGAGGGCATCGAGCGACCCACCATCGCCTGTATCATGCCCTCCAAAACGGGGGCTTGGGTCTTGGTAGATGGCGGAGCTAATCCGGAGTGCACCCCGGAAAACTTGCTTCAGTTCGCGGTGATGGGATCTGCCTACTCGCGGGCCATGTTGGGCAGGCAGAGCCCCCGCGTGGGCGTTCTGAGCAATGGCACCGAAGAGTCTAAGGGGACCGATCTAACCCGTGCGGCGTTGCCCTTGATCCGGGCTTCAGGGCTCAACTCCACGGGCTACTGCGAGGGTTACGACCTGTTCATGGATGGCGTCGATGTCTGCGTTTGTGATGGGTTCGTTGGCAATATCGTTCTGAAGTCGGCCGAGAGTCTCGGCAAGGCGGTGGGAGCCATGCTTCGCGAGGAGTTGACGGCCAACCCATGGCGAATGCTCGGAGCCGCCATCGCCCGTGGGGGATTGCAACGCATCCGTACGCGGATGAACCCCGAGGCGTACGGCGGGGCGCCGCTCTTGGGAGTCCACGGTTGTGTGATCAAGATTCACGGCAGTGCCAAACGTTCGAATGTCGGGCACTCCATGAGTCAGGCGGTTCGGTTTGTGAGGCTGGGGCTCAACGAGACCTTGGTTTCGGCCATCGCCCAAGCTGCCTCGGCTGTTGCATTGACCTCACCGGGCTTGCCTGTGTCCAATTCTCCGGGGCCTGTGCCTCTTGCAACTCCGACCCAGACCCCCTGATTTTTAGACGAATCTCTTGAACCATCCCCGAACCCATCGCGCACCGCTTCGCTCTGCCTCCATCGTGGGTCTCGGTTCCTATGTGCCCGAACGGGTAATGACCAATGCCGATCTGGAGCGGATGGTGGAGACTTCGGATGACTGGATCACCAGCCGCACCGGTATTCGCGAGCGTCGTATCGCTGCAGCCAACGAAACGACTTCGGACATGGCATTGGAGGCGGCCCGTCGGGCGATGACTGCCGCCGGGGTCACGGCCGCCGATATCGACCTGATCATCGTCGCCACCATCACCCCGGACATGCCGTTCCCAAGCACCGCCTGCCTGGTGCAGCAGAAATTGGGCGCTCACCGGGCCGTGGCTTTTGATATTGAGGCCGCCTGCAGTGGGTTTGTTTATGCCTTGGATATTGGTGCCCGATTCGTCGAGGCCAGTGCGCATGAGACAGTGCTCATCATTGGTGCCGAAAAGATGAGTTCCGTGGTGGATTGGACCGACCGCAACACGTGTGTGCTCTTCGGAGACGGTGCCGGTGCCGCCATCTTGAAGCATCGGCCAGGCGCCCGTGGTCTTCTGACGACGTGCCTCGGATCAGATGGCTCGAAAGCCAGCTTGCTGGAGCTTCCCGGTGGCGGCAGTGCTTGTCCGGCGACAGCGGAGTCGGTGGCCGATCGACGGCACTTCCTGCGAATGGACGGGAAGGAGACCTTCAAGAACGCGGTCCAAGCCATGGTCTCGGCCTCAAATGAGGTGCTGGAGCGGTGTGGCTTATCCATCGACCAGATTCGCTGCGTGATCCCGCATCAGGCCAATCAGCGCATACTGAGTGCCGTCGGCGAACGCCTGGGCGCCACCGTTGAACAGGTCTTCGTCAATGTAGATCGCTATGGCAATACGAGCGCGGCCAGCGTGGGTATCGCCATGGACGAAGCGGTTCGCGAAGGACGGATTCAGCCGGGAGACCTCGTTCTACTGGTTGTTTTTGGAGCCGGCCTCACCTGGGGTGCGGCCATTGTGGAGTTTTGATCGGGCTTCGTTTGGGGTTTCACCCACGAGCCAAGCCTTCGTTCAGGCTCTGGATGCGCTGCTCTTGGTTTGCGTGCTCCAGTCGGGCTCTCAGTGAGGAGCAACGGATCTCATTGGGTTCGAGCTTCTCCAGATCCCAAGTATCGGCAAAGACCCGCCCGCGGCCCAACTGGATCCCGTAGGCCAGAGCCGACTCTAAGGTCTCGGGACGCGGTGGGGCAAATTCCCCTCGAGTTGCCAACGATTCCAACGCGCCATTGCCCGATCGGGTCGGAATGAGCGAAATAGTGTTCGCACCACAGTCGAAGGCGAAATCGATGGATCGGCAGGCCCATTCCAGAGCCTCAGATTCGTCGAGGAAAGGCGGCTTGACCAAGACGAAGACTCTCAGGTCCATGTCGTGATGCCGGATCCAGTGCGCGGAACGCTGGAAGGCCTCTCGATCGATGCCCTTGTTGAGGCGTTCAAGAACCTCGGGATGCGCTGTTTCCAGACCTAGAGCCAATTCCAGTCGTGTTCCGGAGCCGAGCAGGCGTTGGAAGGGCAGGATTCGGTCTTCGCGGATGAGCTGCGGATGGCTTTCGACCACCAGGCGTTCAAAGGACTGTGCCCTGCGGGCTAATTCCGTCCAATCGGCCACGGGAATGGCCTGAGGATCAAAGAACGATCCGGCATTGTAGAGTTTTAGCCACTGGGCTCGACGTGGGTGCTTAACCTGGTCTGCGGCCAAAGCTCGATCTAACTGTTCTGGAATGGCACCGACCGGGACCGTTTCCTCCAGCGTGTGTCGCCATAAGTCGCACATCAGGCATCGCCAGGGGCATTCCTTGTTGGTGAGAAACACCGTCAGGATCGAAGCCTGTCCCCCAGCCGGATCGGGTTCTGATTCCCGCAACCAATGCGAAGGATGCCGGGGATGTAGTTTTTCGGTCCGGTCAATGCCAACTCGGCGGGCAAGAATCCAAGCGTCCCGTGCGGCACGACTGTCGGGATAAGGATCAAGATCGGTGATGCGGTTCAACTGCGGCGCATCAGAACCTGAGGAAGAATTTAGGAAAAGCGTTTCCTCGGAGGCGTTCTTCGGTTTCGGTATCGGCCGGTAGGGTTAGTGGCGGTCGATCCAGAGGTGCTTTTGCAGCGTTGGATTGGAACTTCTCCCGCAACTTTTCCTGCCGGTCGCTGTTGCAGGGAGGTCGTTTAGCATGTCGTACACGCCACTGAAATCCATTTTGAACCAGGCAGGCCTTCTGACGCCTGCCCAGTGTGATCGGTGGTCGGAGGCGTGGCGGCGATCGGTCGAGAGTGGCGGAACCGAGCCCCGGCTGGCGTTTTTCGCGCGGGAGGCTGGTTTGGCTGAAGAGGCCTTTCTTCAGAAGTTGGCTTCAGCCTTGTCCCTCGAGTTTGTCGATTTGGCCAAGCTCAGTATCGCTCCGGAAATTCGTAAGCGCATCAGCACCAAGGTGGCGTTCCAGTTCTCGATCATTCCTTTTTTGGATGAGGGAGGGGTGCTGGTGGTGGCTGTGGCCGATCCCTTCGACGCGGCCATGTTGGCGAGTGTTCAGTTCGATGTCGGCGGGGCTGTCCGGTACGCTCTGGCCACCCGTGCCGAAATCGAAAAGGCGCTAAAGAAGTACTACGGCGTCGGCGCTGAGACGCTCGACGAAATGGCCGAAGAAGACGACGCGATCGAGTTGGAGATCGACGGCGGGCGTGAGATCACCGGCGATGATCAGGACGCCAGCGTCATCAAGTTCGTCAACCAGGTCATTTGGGAAGCCTTCAAGGACCGGGCGACTGACATTCATTTCGAACCGTCGGAAGATGAGTTGCGCATCCGTTACCGCATCGACGGCATTCTCCATCAAACGCCCCTCCCTCCGCAAATCAAGCGCTACCAGGCAGCACTGATTTCACGCATCAAGGTGATGGCCGGGATGAACATCGCCGAGAAGCGCCTGCCGCAAGACGGCCGCATCAATGTCCGCATCAAGGGCGAGGAAATCGACATCCGCGTGTCCACGGTGCCGACGGTGTGGGGCGAATCGGTTTCCCTGCGTCTGTTGTTGCGCGGCAAGATCTTCTTCAGCCTCGAGAAGCTGGGGTTTGCCCCGCAGGAAGACGCGCTGATTCGCGAGCTCATCGTCAAGCCTCACGGCATCATCCTGGTGACCGGGCCCACCGGATCTGGCAAATCGACGTCCCTTTACGCCTTCCTCTCGACCATTAACTCGGTCACCAAGCGCATCATCACCATCGAGGAACCGGTGGAGTATGAGCTTAAGGGCATCAACCAGATTCCTGTCCGTTCGGACATCGGCCTGACCTTTGCGGTGGGGTTGCGCCACATTCTCCGTCAAGATCCCAACGTGGTCATGGTCGGCGAAATTCGCGACACCGAGACCGCCGAGATCGCCATTCGGGCCTCGCTGACGGGTCACTTGGTGTTTAGCACCCTGCACACCAACGATGCGGCCAGCGCCTTCACCCGGTTGATTGACATGGGGATAGAGCCCTTCCTGGTGGCTTCCTCGGTGGAGGCCATCATGGCACAGCGCCTCGTTCGAACGATCTGCCAAAGTTGTTCCCAACCGCAGAAGGTCGACCGGGACTACCTCCTCAAGGTGGGGTTTCCGGAAGACGAGATCGATTCCACCGTCTTCCGCAAGGGAGTGGGTTGCGAGGCGTGTCGTCAGTTGGGGTATCAGGGACGCACCGGCATCCATGAGTTGCTCGTGGTCACCGAGGCGATTCGACCTCTGGTCATGAACCGAGTCTCGGCTGCGACTTTGGCAGACATCGCCCGCAAGCAAGGGATGAGAACCCTCCGTCATGACGGATGGACCAAAGTGAAGGCGGGTGTCACGACGATCGAAGAGGTGCTGCGCGTCACGCAGAACGAAGAACATGTGAAGACCCTCGCCGGGAATCACGGAGGCATTCCGGAATGAGCAAAGCCGCTCCCATCCCTCATGCCTGCAATGTGTTGTCGCTCCGACAAGGCGAGCGACACCTTTACCACTTTGCTGTCAACAAGAGCAGCGCGGTGCCGGCCGGCCAATGGGAGGTCGCTGCAGACAAGCCTTTGCCGGCCAATGTGGTCTCGCGGGATTGGCGTCTGCTGATCCGCTCCCGTCTGGACATCGCCTGGATGCCGCCCGAGTCGGTGTTTCTTCGGGCCGTCCAACTCCCGGCCTGTGCGCCCGCCGAATTGGCCGGGATGATCGAATTTCAGCTCGAGAAACTTTCTCCAATGCCGCCGGCCCAGGTGGTGTGGACCGTTGAGAGCGTGGCGCATCCGGATACCACGCAGCAAACGGCATTGGTGACGATCGCCGCTCGATCCGCCGTGGAGGCGTTCGTTGATAAATTAGAGCAGGGCGGGTACATGGCCGATCGGATCGAATTGCCGATGGTCCGCCGCTTGTTGGCAAAGCCAGTTCAGGGAGAGTTGCTGCGGATCGTGCTCGATGGGTCCGGTGCTCAACAGGTGGCACTTTTGGGATGGTGGACGGACAGCGTGCTTCGGGATGTCTCAATGATTCGCCTGCCTGTCGAGGGTGCGGCGCAGCTGCTGTTGGCTCAATTGAACGGCACCGCGTGGGCGGCCGAGCTGGATGGGTGGCTCGCGGCGTTGCCGCCCGTGACTGTCGTGGCCGCCGAGGCCGAGGCGGCCCCTCTCCTCGAAGCGCTTCAAGGGTGGTGCGCTCGGCCTGTCTCGGTCGAGCCACCGGGAGCAGAGCCAGACTTGGCTCGTCTCACGGCCAGCCATGCTTTGCTGCCCTCCCCAGCATCACTGATCCCGGAAGAAGTCCGAACCCGTCAGCAGCGTCAGTATGTCGATTCGCTGTGGGTCAAAGGGCTTACCGCAGTGGCCATGACCTATTTGGCTGGCGTGTTCGTCTATCTGGCCGTGCTGACCTACCAGAAGTCTGCGGTCGAAACTCTCCAGAGCGAGACCCGCTCAATGGCGTTGCAGTACACAAACACCCTCCAGCTCAAGGCCCGGGTCCGGGTGCTTCAGGAGCAGGTCGCCTTGCGCTTTGCCGCTCTCGACTGCTGGAATGCTGTGGTAGAAAAACTGCCCGAGGCGCTCACCCTTGTTCAGTTGGATTTCAAGAATGGTCGAATTCTGCTCATCAGCGGCAACGCCTCGGAGGGAGATCGGGCTGAAGTGACCCGGTATAACGATTTGCTCCGAGCCGTGACCTCTGAGGGCAAGCCGCTCTTTTCCGAGGTCAAGCCCGCGACCATGACACCGCGAGGCCCCCTTCTGGTATGGTCTTTTGAGGCGGAATTGCGCCGGGAGGAGGGTGTATCGCCATGACCCACTGGTTTGACCGGTTGAATTTGGCACCGACGGAGCGTCGGATGGCCATCGTGGGCCTGTGCGTGATGGGCCTTCTGTTCAATTACTGGTTCATTTGGCCCTACTTTGCCGAATGGGACGTGATGGTTCGCGATCGAACCAAACTCGAGGGGCAGAAACAAATTTACTTCAAGGAGGTCTCAAAGAAGTCCTCCTACGAGAAGCTTCTCAAGGAGTTGGAAGGTGCGGGCGGCCAGGTGCTCCCCGAGGAGCAGGCCAATCGCGTGCAGCAGGGGATCACGGCTGCTGCTGCAACTAACTCAGTCAATTTGGGGCGTGTGTCGCCTCAAGTGGCTTCGCTGCGGATGAGCGCATCCAAGGATACCAACTTTTTCGACGAACAAATTGTCATTGTGGACCTGACGGCCAAGGAAGAGGGGTTTGTTAATTTTCTCTACGCGCTGGGTTCCAGTGATTCGATGATCCGTGTCCGGGACATGAGTCGGCTGCGCCTCGACAACAGCGGCCAAAATCTCAGTGCTTCGGTGACATTCGTCGCCAGTTTCCAGAAAAAACCTAAGGCAGCCGCACCGGCAGGGCCCGGCTCCAAGGCGACTGAATCCAAGCCGGGAGCCAAGGCTTCGGGTGGGGCTTCAGCCGTCCCAGCTCCCGGATCGGCCGGCAAACCCAAGTCTTCCACCAACGCAGCAGCCACGTCGCGCGTTACCGGAACCAACGCGCCAACCAAGAAGTAACCGATTGTGAACATGCGTCTCATCCATCTCGCGGTCGTTGCGGCCATCACCGCGGGCCGGCTTTGCGGACAGGCTCCGGCCGCCCCTGCTGCCCCGGGAGCCCCGTTGGCACCCACGGCCATAATCCCAGCGACCTCGGTGGCCCCAGCCACTCCTGCGTCATCGGCGAACGTGGGCACGGCCTTCCCGGCCTTCCCTGAGCCTCCGTCGCGTTTGAGGAAGGCGACGAATGCGGCCGCGCCCGCCGGGGTCGCCCCTGCTGTCGTCGCATCGACCAATTTTCCGTCGGCCTTGCCGCGGGCCTTCCCGCGTCCTGTGTCCCCGGCTCCGTCTGCGCCGCCAGGAGCCTCTTCGGCGGCCGGTGGATCTAAGGCCGGTTCAGCGGGCGCGGGTAAGTCGGCGGCCAAGCCGGCTGCTGCTGCTGCCGGTCAACCCTCGGAGGAGGATCAAGCCATGAACGATGCCACCATCAAGGCCTTGCGTGAGAGTCGCGGAACCAATCAGCCGGGCGATTCGATCGTCTTCAAGGATCAGGATCTGAATGTCTTTTTGGACCAAGTTTATGGTCCTCTGGTCCAGCGGACGGTACTTCGGGCGCAGGCTTTGCCCCAGGTTAAGATTAGTATCGATACTCAGACCACCCTCACTGAAAGCGAAGAAGTTCAGATGTGGGACACGGTGTTAGCCCTCAATGGCATCACCATGATTCCTCAGGGCGAGAAGTTCGTGACCGCAGTGCCGGTGGCTCAGGCGTTGCAAGAGGGAGCGCAATTTTCGAACAAGCCGGCCGACCAGTACGCTGAAGCCAGCCAGTTTGTGACCCATGTGGTCCAACTGAAGCATGTGGCCATCGAAGAGGCCGTTCCGACGATCACCCCATTTGCTAAGAACGCCCAAGGCATCGTGGCCCTGGCGAGCACCAAGACGCTGGTGTTGCGTGACTACGCTATCAACGTGAAGCGGATGCTTGAGATTTTGGCGAAGGTCGACATCGAGGTAGAAGAAGACTTTCAGCTCGAGGTTATCCCCATCAAGTACGGCAAGGTGGACGAAATCTACGCGACCCTCACGAGTGTCATCGGTGGGGGAGGCGTCAGCGGCCCTCCGGGCGGAGGTATGGCGGGGGCCGGCGGTGCAGGTGGTATGGGCGGCGGCGGCATGTCGGGACGTCGTGGTGGGATGGGCGGCATGGGTGGCATGGGTGGCATGGGTTCTGGTGCCAATCAGTTCGGCGGCGGTGGGCAGTTCGGTGGGATGAATCAGTTGGGTGGCGGCGGTCGCCTAGGTAATAACGGACGTCTGGGAGGTCAGCAGTTGGGCGGTGGCATCAACCAACCTGGATCGGCCGTCAACACAGGCAGCTTCCAGAACCGATTCAATGCCATGGGTCGAGGTGGAGCCGGGGGTGGCTCGGGCTATGGCGGGCTTTCTGAATTATTGCAGACAGTCAGTATCACGGCAGATCTGCGATCCAACTCGCTCATCGTATACGGCAACAAGAAAGACATCGCCAAGCTGCGTGAAGTGCTGGTGAAGGTGGACACCCTTCTGCCTCAGGTACTGGTTGAAGCCATCATCATGGAGGTCAACATCAGCAGTGGTTGGAATTATGGCGTCAGCGCGGCTCAACGGACGGCGCAGTTTGGAGACAATGCCAACAACCGAGGCGGCGGCGTGATTAATAATCCCTCCGGCGCCCCGTTGGGAACGGGTTCAGAGTTCCTCAAGCAATTGGGACGATCGACTGGAGGGTCCGTCGGAACCAACGTCGTGAACGGCATCCCGGCGACCTCGGGAGCGGGACTCTCCTACTTTGCCCAGATCGGTCAGAATTGGGATATCGCCATCAGTGCCATTTCAGCGGACGGCCGAGTCAACGTGATCCAACGTCCGAGAGTCATCACCTCCCACGCGACCCCGGGCAGTTTTTTTGTCGGCTCCGAGGTGCCCTTTGTTTCCGGGTCCTTTTTTGGCGGCGGCAGTTTTGGTAACAGCCAATCAATCACACGACAATCAGTGGGCGTGGGATTGAATGTCACCCCCTTCATCACCCCAGACAACTTGGTGGTGATGCAAATTGATCAAACGGTGGACAATTTGGGTGTCAATCTGGACCTAGGCAACGGACTGAGTGCACCGACCACGCAGACGCGGACAGCAAGTTCATTTGTGACAGTGCGCGACAAGGACGCCGTATTGCTGGGAGGATATATTACCACCAGTACCGACAAGCAAAAGTCCGGTGTTCCCCTTCTTAAAGACATTCCTTACCTCGGCGCGGCGTTTTCCAAGCGCAGTCAGAACAGTTCCCGCACCGAGTTGATGATCCTCATTCGCCCCAGCATTTTGGCGACACCGACTGACGCAGGTGAGGTAGCCGATCAGGAACGTCAGAGGTTGCCAGGCGTTCGGGTGGCCGAGAAGGAATTCGAGAACAACGAGAAGAGCGAGGCCCGTAAAGCCAAGCGCCAGCTCAAAGAATAACCGCTCGGGTTCAGCGCCTAGAGGTGTGAGTGTTCCGATAAATCGGCACCCTCACCCTCTTCTCGTCCTCATCAAAGAGCCTGCGATTGAGTGTGGTGAAGCCCTTTCTAACTCCTTCCGGCCTCTTCTGGCTGTCTATTGGCTGTCTTTTGGCGCAGTCGGGAGTGAGCTAATGTGTCGTTTGTCAGTGACGGTATGAAAACTGATGAGACCTGCCGGTTTGAAAACTACTGAGCCCAGGAACTCAGCGGATCATCGATCCGGCCTGAGCTTGTCGGTTGCTCAAACGAATTCTAATCAACTCTGGTGGGCCTCAGTCGCTGCGGCCTCATCTGGAAGAAGGAAGAAACGCTGGAGCTTATCCGGAAAGAAAACGGATCCGAGAAACCGGCAAAACCGTAGTTTTCAAACCGGCAACTTTCCGTGGGTTCCAGAACGATGCTGACAGGCGTCCCCGACTTCTCTGAAAGCGAACCCGCGTAATACCTATCCTGGATGGACTTTGCAGTTATTCCGTAAGCGTATGCCGATCCACAGGGTTCCCTCGGATCGGGCGATCAGAGACTCTAACGGGTTAACCTGTTGGTATCGGCCACCAACGTACCGCTCCCATCCGCTCCGATGTGCAGTTGGGGCTCAGGCCGCCTGCGGCTTCCAGTTCCAGGACAGCACCTCAGCCAGGTTGGCCGAGGTGCAGGTCGCGATCCGGCGCAAGACATCCCCCAACCACGCGGCCGGATCGAGATCATAGCGGCGGGCTGTGATCAACAGGCTGTAGATCATTGCACTGCGCCATCCGGCGTCCGGATGCCCAATGAAGAGCCAGTTCTTTTTCCGATGCAGGTTGGGCGGATCGCATTCTCCACCAGGTTCGTGGCGATCTCAGGGACAGGCTCTTGAGAGTGGCGATCTCAGGGACAGGCTCTTGAGGGCAATCTCAGGGACAGGCTCTTGGGTGCGTTTGATGGGGTATTTCGGGATCGCTCCGCTTCGGT
>JBDKKQ010000241.1:0-3679 GCA_039796015.1 Verrucomicrobiota bacterium | reverse complement strand
CGGGTGCTGGGGGCGAAGAGGGGGCGGCAGGATCGCATTGGGAGCTGCGTGCGCCCCCAATGCTTGCCTTGCCCTAGTGCGTCTCGGTGCCGACAGGCTTCCGTGAAAGGCTCCAGGCGTGCTGGCTCCTTCTGGGCAGGTGTTTAGACCTTGGGCTTGAGCTGCGGGAAGAGGATCACGTCACGGATGCTTTCCTGGCCTAGGAGCATCATGCACAAGCGGTCGATGCCGATGCCGATGCCGCCGGCCGGAGGCATTCCGTGTTCGAGGGCGACCAAGAAATCTTCGTCGAGCTTCTGCTGCTCGCCACCGGCTTGGTGCTCGAGGGCCTCGCGCTGGGCGATGGGGTCGTTCTGCTCGGTGTAGCCTGGGGCGATCTCCTGGCCATTAATGCAGCATTCGAAAACCTCCACAGTCGTCGGATCTTCGGCGGAGATTTTGGCCAAGGGAACCAACTGCTTGGGCAGGTGGGTGACGAAGGTGGGCTGGATGAGGGTGGGCTCGACCAGCTTCTCGAAGACCGCTGCGGTGACTTCGAAGTCTTGGTAGCCTGCGGCGATGTCACCCGAAAGCTTGAGGTCTTCGACGGCACGTCGACGGCGTTCTTCGGGCGACACCATGAACCAATCGTCTCCAGCCTTTTCGCACACTAGGTCTTTGTAGCGGGCCCGACGCCAATGGGAGAGGTCGATCGTTTTAAAAACCTCACCCTCGGCGTTGCGATGCTCGATCTTAAGGGTGCCGACGACGGTCAGGGCGATGTGACGAATGAGCGACTCGACCGTCTCCATCATGGTGGCGTAGTCGCCGTAGGCTTCGTAGGCCTCGAGCATGGTGAACTCGGGATTGTGCCGTCGGGACAGGCCTTCGTTGCGGAAATTGCGACCAATCTCAAACACCTTGTCCACACCTCCGACCAGGAGCCGCTTGAGGTACAGCTCCAGCGCGATGCGCATGTAAAACTCGCAGCCCAGGGCGTTGTGGTAGGTCTTGAACGGCTGGGCCGCAGCGCCGCCGGGAATCGCCTGCATCATCGGCGTCTCCACTTCCACATAGCCTCGCAGGTGGAAGAAACTCCGGATTTCCTTCAGGATGTGGGAGCGCTTAAGAAAGACCTCCTTGATGGGCTCATTGGCCATGAGGTCGAGGTAGCGCTGGCGGTAGCGGATCTCGGTGTCTTCCAACCCATGCCATTTGCCGGGAGGGGGTCGCAGGGACTTCCCGAGCGGCGTGAAGGACTCCACTTTCACACTCGGCTCACCCATGCGAGTGATGAACAAAGTGCCTTCAATCCCGATGAAATCAGCGAGGTCGAGGAGCTTGAATATTTCGGCAGCGTCTTCGCCCAAAACTTTGGGCTGAACCCAGAGTTGGATGCGGCCACTGACGTCACGCAAGTCGAGGAATTGACTCTTGCCCATGTCGCGGTGGGCCGTAATGCGACCCGCCAGACGCACGCGGGTTCCTTCTGCCAGGCCCACCGGTTCGCCCTTCGGCTCGGGTGATTTGTTCCATTCAGCCCAACGGGCCAACTCGGTTCGAACGGTGCCACATTGGGCATCGGGCGAAAACGAGTTCATGAACGGGTTGACACCCCGGGCATTGAGTCCGGCCAGATTCTGGCGGCGCTGTTCGATCAGGGAATTGGTGTCCTCCATGGGAGCAAGGGTCTGAAATGACGTGCACTCTGCGGCGTTCCGTAGAACGACGATTCAAGCCGATTTGACGCCAGGTTGAGAAGTCATAAGACGGCGGAAAACCGGGAAAGCAACAGCCGAGGGTCCAGCAAACACCTCACTCCAAGAGGGACTCCGGCGACCGACTTAAAACGTCTGCCGGAAAACCGGGACCTCTCCGTGGAATTCGCCGCCGAATTTGGGGCGGAAAACTGGATGCGAACTGGGTCTAAAAACCCGACTAAAGCCGTAGAAATAACTTCAGGACACCGTCACCTGAATTCTAACCGCTTCGAAATACGGCGATCACCCGCCCAATCAAATACGGGAGGTGTCTGCGACTGTGACACTTTCTTCGAAGCCGCAGAGCACCTTGTTTAACCCAACGGCTGCGTCGATCAGGCTGAGAACGACTTGCCGCAGCCACAGCTGCTGTGGGCGTTGGGATTATTGATCTTGAAACCGCCGCCAGTCAGGGCGTCGCTGAAATCAATGACCGCGCCACGCATGTAATTGGCGGAAAACGGGTCAACAACCACACCCACGCCGTGGAATTCGCCACCCAAGTCATCGGCGCGGCGCTCGTCGAACACCATGCCGTATTGCATACCACTGCAGCCACCGCCCTCGACGAACACCCTCAGGCTCTTGCCCGCGTTCTCGGTATCACCGGCCAGCATGGCGGCAATTTGCTGAGCAGCACTCTCGGTGACGGTGACGATAGAATCTTGAGCAACCTCGGTTTCCATGGCTTTAGGCTAAAAGTGCATGTCCGGACTGTCAAACCATGGAAGAGGATCATCGGGATGGGTCGCCAAGCCTCCGCTGACAGCTACTTCGGTTCGTTATGCAGCGAAACGCGCACCGGCCCGATGGGCTACTGCACCTGGACCCAGTAGAAGAATTGGTCTCCGGCCGGGGGGGTCTCGATGAGGGAGCCGCCGGTGACTCCTGTGGCGATGACCGTGGTCAAGCCATCCCAGCCCTCCGACCGGAGGACCGAATAGGTGCTCCCCGGCCGGGTGGGCCAGGCTAATCGGAGGGAACCCTGAAGTCCGGGCACCGCCTCAACCCGGACAGGCCGGATGGTCGGATCGGTCAGGAGGCTCAACGCGGCTTCCTCACTAAGTACCGAACCTTCGGCATGACTCACGCGAACCGTATAAAGTCCGAGATGGTCTGGAGAAACTTGTGCAATCCTCAACTCTTGGCGGGTGGCTCCGGACAAGAGTTGTCCATTGAGAAACCATTGATAACCCAGAGGACCGGCTCCTTTCGCTGCGACCCGAAATAGGGCACCCCCTTCGTCAGGCACTTGCAGGGACATGGGTTGGCTTGAGATAGTAGGAAGTGCGGAATTTTCAGACTCCGAATCCCCGGGTTGAACCCCCGAAGAAACCCCCGTCAATCGCAGGTGATCAATCCGCCAGGTTCCCACAGTGCTGTAATTGCCCGCGGCACCGACATAGGAGTCCCCGTCCCAATCCGAGACCAGTCGAACCCTAAACTCTGGCTGATTAGCGGTCTCAGGAATGGCCGAAAAATCAACCGTGAGGCCATTGGTGAAGGTAGCACCTCCGTTCAGGGTGAAGGCTGGTCCGGCCTTCAAGGTTTGCCCGTCGGTGGAATACAGCACCTGGAGACGGCGACTGGCCGTGCTGGTGGCCCGGACGTCGAACTTCAGGACGACGGACTGAAAACCCACCGTCGAAGTAGTGATCTCCAGGCCTGCGGTCCGGGCTCCAGTACCCTGTTTGGGACAACCGGTGAGTTGCAGGGCAAAGTCGGCATTGGTCGAGGGATCACTCGAACCAAGGCCGGAGGCCGGAGTCGTGCGAAGGCCGCCGAGGACCACGAGTGTCGCTGTGCCGGAGGTAGCACGCAGGAGGTCGTTGGTCTGGTTAAAATCCCACAGAAACATGGGCTGCTGGGCGCAAAGTAAACTCGAGAGGATCGGAATCGCAGCGAGCAGAAGGGCGAGAGTTCGGGCGATGTGTTGCAGT
>JBDKKQ010000240.1:0-11409 GCA_039796015.1 Verrucomicrobiota bacterium | reverse complement strand
CCGATCGCCTGGCCCCATGATCGCCTCGTCCCGGTCGGAAGCGCACGGTGGAGCCTCCGGGCATTCATCCGGCGTGCGGGGTGTTTCAGTGCTGCACCTAGTGGGTTCCACCCAGGACGACGGGGGTATTCTTACGGTGCTTCGCCACGCCCGCGATCCGGATGGGGTTTTCCGTCATGCGGTTGTGGTTCACCAGGGTTTTGAATTGAAACGACAGCCACCGCTGGACTTGCGTGAAAGTCGCTGGCTCCTGGCTGAATCCCCCAAGCACCTCTGGCTCTTCGCTCGGGCCTTGGGTGTGGCGATGGAAACCCGTCGCCGCTGCCGTGCCGAACAGTGGGACCTCATTCACGCTCATAGCCGGGGTGGGTTTGCGGCCGCCGTGTTGTTGGCGCTGATGCCCAGAAAAACCCCAATCGTCTTCACCAACCATGCGTTCGCTCGCCGGACCGGTCTGTACCGCTGGGCGGCCGGCCGGAGAGGCTTGGTGACGGTAGTTTTGAATCCGGCGATGGCGGCCCATTACGGGCTCACGCCGGAGTCGGGACGCGTGGAGATCATTCCTGATTGTTGTTCGGACGCATTCTTTGAAGGGCCGTTGGTGCGTTCGCCGGGTCCGCGGTCGCGTTTGGCTCTGGTTGGTGTGGGTAATCTGGTCCGCTGGAAGAAGTGGAACCTGGTCTTGGATGCCCTCGCTCGATTGCCGGTGCCGTTGCGTCAACGGGTCCATTTCACGCTCTGGGGACCCACCCCGGCTGATGCCGATTCCCAAGCCTTCGCCCGTGAGTTGAAGAGTCAGGTAGGGGCTTTTGGGTTGGCTCCATATGTCAGGTTGGCGGGGCCGACGACCCGGGTCCGCGAGGCGGTCGAGGGGGCCGACGTGTTTATCATTCCTTCGACCGATGAGCCGTGCTCGGTGGCATTGACCGAAGCCTTGGCCTTGGGAAAACCCTCCATTGCCTCGGCCAGTGGGGGCTCGGTCGATCTCCTGAAGAACGGGTACAACGGTCGGCTCTTCCGTCCGGATGATCCGGAGGATCTGGCCCGTCAAATCGCGGGCATGATTTCTGGCGAGGGAACCACGGCCACGCCCGAACAAATTCGGGACAGTGCCCGCCACTACTCCGCCTCGGTGGCCTGGGCTCGATACCATGCCCTTTACCGGCGGTTGCTTGCGGGGCCCTAGGCAGACTAGGCTCGCGGCTCCCTGTGAGCGCCACCCTTTACGATTTTCTGCCCCGCCTGGAGGCGCCAACAGCCGATCACCTGCTGGATCGGTTCCTCGACTTTGCCCGCACGCGCGGCATCGAGCTCTATCCGGCGCAGGAGGAGGCCATTCTCGAACTTTACTCGGGCAAGAATGTTATTCTCAACACACCGACGGGATCCGGCAAATCGCTGGTGGCCTCGGCGTTGCATTTCAAGGCGTTGGCACAAGGCCACAAATCGGTTTACACCTGCCCCATTAAGGCCCTGGTCAACGAGAAGTGGCTTTCTCTCTGCCGGGAATTCGGCCCAGACAATGTCGGCCTAAGCACTGGGGACGCCACGATCAATCACGATGCGCCAATTCTATGCTGCACGGCAGAGATCTTGGCCAACATCGCCCTGCGGGACGGACCCAATGCCAGCGTCCGCGAGGTCGTGGTGGATGAATTTCACTATTACTCCGACCGCGATCGAGGTGTGGCCTGGCAGGTGCCGCTTCTGACGCTTTCTAAGAGTCGTTTCCTGCTCATGTCGGCGACCCTTGGCGAGACCGAGTTCTTTGAGACCGAGATGACTCGCCTCAACGGATTTCCCAGCGTCACCGTCAAGTCGGTGATTCGGCCGGTACCGCTGGAGTTCAGCTATGCGGAGACTCCGCTGGCTCAGACCGTTGAATCACTTATCAGCGAGGGCAAAGGACCGGTTTATGTGGTGCACTTCACCCAGGCGGATGCCGCCGAGAGCGCCCAGGATTTCACCAGCCTTGCCACGGCGACGCGTGAGGAAAAAGCCACCATCGCCACCGCGCTGGAGGGGGTGAAGTTTTCCAGTCCGTATGGGCCGGATATTAAGCGGTGGTTGCGGGCGGGCATCGGGTTGCATCACGCAGGCTTGCTGCCGCGTTACCGCATCTTGGTCGAGCAGTTGGCTCAACGCGGGTTGCTGAAGGTCATCTGCGGCACAGATACTTTGGGCGTGGGCATCAACGTGCCAATCCGCACGGTTCTCTTCACCCGTCTGTGCAAGTACGGCGGCGAAAAGACGGCGATTCTGGGGGCCCGGGACTTCCATCAGATTTCAGGGCGCGCCGGGCGTAAGGGATTCGACTCGGTGGGATGGGTGGTCGCGCAGGCCCCGGAACATGTCGTCGAGAACCTTAAGCTCGAGGAGAAATCGAAGCGGGACGGAAAGAAGTTTGTGAAGCGGCAGGCGCCGGACAAGAACTACACCCATTGGGATCGTCAGACCTTTCAGCGCTTGATTCAGGCAGCGCCCGAAAGACTGGTGTCTCGTTTTCAGATTTCGCATGGGATGATCCTGAATGTTTTGAGTCGGTCGGAGGATGGTTGCGAGGCCCTTCGCCTGCTAATCCGGGACTGCCATGACGGTCCCACTCTGAAAAAGGCCCATTTCAAGAGGGCTTGGCAGTTGTTTCGGGCTTTGGTCGATCGCTCCATTGTGAGCTTCTCACCCAAGGGTGAGGGCAAACGGGTCCGGGTGAATGGCGAGTTGCCCGAAGACTTCTCGTTGAATCAGACGCTGTCGCTGTACTTGCTCGACACGCTGCGGTTGATAGACCCAGAAACCCCCAACTACGCTCTGGATGTCCTCACGTTGGTTGAATCGATCCTCGAAAATCCGGACCAAATCTTGCGTCGGCAACTGGACCGCCTGAAGGGCGAGAAGGTGGCCGAACTCAAGGCCCAGGGCATGGAGTACGACCAGCGCATGGAGGAGTTGGAGAAGCTTGAGTATCCCAAGCCTTGCCGGGAATTCGTGTATTCCACCTTCAATAGTTTCTCAGAAAAACACCCATGGGTGGGTCAGGAAAACATCCGGCCGAAGTCCATCGCCCGGGAGATGTTTGAGCAGTACTCCTCGTTCTCCGATTACATTAAGGCCTACGAACTCCAGCGCGTCGAAGGACTGCTGCTGCGCCACCTGACTTCGGTGTACAAGGTTCTGCGTCAGACGGTCCCGGAGGCGGCCAAGAATGACACCCTGCGCGAGATGGAAGCCTATTTGGCCGTCTTGTTGCGGCAGGTAGATTCGAGCCTGATCGAGGAGTGGGAGCGGATGAAGAACCCCACGGCTGCACCGCGCGAATCCAAGCCTGAGGCCAAGCCGCCCGGTGCCGAAGAGGCAGCACGAGACATTACCCGAGATCCTCGCCAGCTCACCGCAATGGTTCGTGCGCGTGTCCTACCCTGGATACGTTGCCTCGCGTTGGATCAGTTCGAGGAAGCGGTGGCTGCACTGGAGTCCGGAGGGGAAGCAGGGGCTTCCGGGTGGACCGCGATCAGCCTTCGCGCGGCTCTCAATTCCTACTACACGGACCACGAGCGCATCAGTCTCGAACCGGAGGCCCGCAACGCCAAACACACCCATGTGATTATCTCCGAAGATCGGAAGAGTTGGCGGGTGATGCAAGTGCTGGTGGACCCGGAGGAACACAATGACTGGCAAGTCGAGTTCGAGATCGATCTCGCGGCCAGCAAGGCGGCCGAAGTGCTGGTGATGCGCCTGGTGGGCGTCGGTCCTATCGGAGCGTGAAGTAACCCGGCACCGCCGCAGGAGTTACCTCTATTCGAAGGTCACTCCCCACCGGGGAGGCCGAGGGAAGGGGGCGTCAAGGAAACCCCTTCACGCTCGTCCGTCTGCTCGGGTTAAGCGGCGGAGGTGGGCAGGGCGAACTCTTCTTCTTCTTCGGCGGTAGCACTCTCCTCGTTGGTCTCCAGAGGAGCAAAGCGTTCGCTGTTGAAGCCCAACTCGCCATTCAGACCGGTCTTCAGACCCGGGTCGCGCGGGTTAAGGATCTCCTCCAACAATAAGCCGATCTCGCCGTCTTTCTTGCCGGACTCATGCCGGTAGTAGCTGCCGCGTCCGATATACATGCCCCGGACCGTGTAGACCTTGTCCTTCTTGGGGAGTTCTGCGAAGAGCACGGCGGCTTCGGGCGGGAAGTCGTCGTTGATGCACACCACTTTCTGACCTTTGGAAAACATACGAATAGAACACGAGCAGAGTGGGTCGCAGTCGGGGTCGAGGTCAATCTCGGGCGGCTTCTGAGGGTCTTTTGGGTGTCGACCGGCCGAATGCTAGGAACGGGCTTTGACGTCGGGGGTTCCTTGGTCCACAAACCCATCGCGTGACCATCGCCTCCCTGAGCGAACTCGAACAGTCGATCCGCAACGTGCCAGATTTCCCTAAGCCGGGAATTCAATTTAAGGACATCACTCCAGTGTTGGCCGACGGCCGGTTGTTTAATTCGACCATCCACCACCTCCTGTCCGACATCCCCGCCGGTTCGGTCGATAAGATCGTGGGCATCGATGCCCGTGGGTTCATTTTCGGAGCTGCTGCCGCGCATCGCCTCGGAGTCGGCTTCGTGCCGGTGCGGAAGAAGGGGAAACTGCCGTGGGAGACCCATGAGCAGAGCTACGACTTGGAATACGGTTCGAACGCGGTGGCTGTGCACACTGACGCGGTGGCTCCCGGCGAGCGGATTCTCTTGGTCGATGACCTTCTGGCCACGGGCGGCACTGCGGGAGCGGCCCTCCAGTTGCTGAGCCGTTTGGGAGCCAAGATCGTCGGTGTCCGCTTCGTGATCGAACTGGGTTTTCTGGGAGGGCGTGAGCGTCTGGGGTCTGTGGATGTCCGCTCGTTGATCACCTACTGAATCGTTCCGGCTAAGCCTGCCGATTCTTAGAAGGATGAGGTCCCTTAGAGGCTGCAGAAAGAGCCTCAACCGCAGGTTCAGGAGGAGGGGATTGGCGGCCCCAGCGGCTAGCCAAGGCACCGCACACGATGAGTTGCAGCGGGTGGTAAAGGAGCACGGGCAAGAGGATGAGCCCCAGCCCTGGGTGCGCTCCAAAGATGATCTTCGCCATGGGAACTCCCGAGGCGAGGGTCTTTTGAGGGGCGCAGCAGCGTGCCGCGATCAGGTCCGGCCGGGTCAGTGACAAAGCCCGTGCGAACACTTCAGTCAACAGCACAGCTAATCCGAAGAGCAGCAGCACTCCGCCCGCCGCCGGCAGCAATACGTTCAGGCCGTGTTGTGTCCAGAGGCGTTGTTTCACCGAGTTGCAGAACGCGGCGTACACAATGAAGAGCACGACAGAACTCGAAAAGTTCCCCAACTGCTTCTTGTGGCGATCAGCCCAAACCGCGCAGACGGGGCGAAGGAGTTGTCCGAGCAACAATGGGATCAGTAGGAGGGTGACGATTTCCGCAATCACGGGTCCCAGCGCTTGTTGCTGATTGCTGGCCTTCATCAGCCACGTCACCCAGAGCGGCGTGACGAAGACTCCCAGCAGGCTCGAGAGGACGGCATTGAAGAGCGCTCCCACGGTGTTGCCTCCAGCCATGCCGGTCAGGATCACCGAGGTGGTGATGGTGGAAGGCAGTACCGCTAGATAGAGGAATCCGAGGCGGAGATCCGGCGCCAGCCAGCCACCGGCGAGGCGATCGAGGACAATGCCCATCACGGGAAACACCAGAAAGGTGAAGGATTGCACCAACAGGTGCAGCCGCCATTGGGACAATCCTTGGCGCAGCGCCGTGGAGGGGAGGTTTAGACCTTGGATGAGGAAAATCAGCGCCACCCCTGCTTTGGTGGTGACGGAGGTCTTGAGCGGACCGTCGGCGGCGCCCAGGTCAGGAATCACCCAGGCCAAGCCCACCGCGATGGGAAGACTAAGAGCGAACCAATTGCGAAGAAAAAAAGGCGGCATGATCCGGGGCGTCGGCGTTGGGTGAAGGCTGCTCCACTCCGCCGCCCCTGAGCGATCTTTAGCAAGCTTGAGCTACTAAATTCACAGGGTGAATTCGGCGGCAGAAAAGTCTGTCAGGCAGGGCAGAGACGCTGGGTCATGGCCAAGGAAGCTGCCCGTCATTGGCCCGTCATTGGATGACAATCAGGCCGTGGTCAGCGCGGCACGAGGATCGTTGCCGGCGCCGATCTTCTCTAGGAAGTAGTCGTACCCTCCGGCGTAGGGCAGCACCCGCCCGTTGTTCACGTGCAATACCTTGGTCGCCAGGCGGCGAATGAAGTGCACGTCGTGGGAAATAAACAGAAGGGTGCCCTCGTAGCGCTCTAGAGCCATCGTGAGGGATTCCACCGTCGTGATGTCGAGGTGGGTGGTGGGCTCGTCCATCAGCAGCAAGTTGGGCGGATCGACCAAGAACTTAATGAGGTTCAACCGGCTCTTCTCGCCACCGCTCAAGACCGTGGTGGGCTTGTAGATCTCCTCCTTGCGGAACATGAATGAACCCAGGACGGCCCGGGCTTCGTCTTCGCGGAGTGCCGGTGCGCTGGCGAGCACCTCTTCGATGACGTTCTTGTTGGGGTCGAGGCTGTCGGCCCGATGCTGACTGAAGTAGCCGAGCTTGGCATTGTGGCCCAGGTTTCGGACACCCTCTTGCGCTTCAACGACGCCAGCGATGATCTTAAGCAACGTAGACTTGCCGGAGCCATTGGGGCCGACCAGCACTGTGCGCTCGCCGCGTTCGACGGTCAGATCGAGTCCTGAGTAGACCACGTTTTTGCCGTAGGCCATGTAGATGGCTTCGAGGGAAATGGCCCGCTGTCCACCGCGTGGGGGCGTGGGGATCTGGATGCGGAAGGGCTTTCGGGGCGGAGTGGGTTTCTCGAGGAGCTCCATCCGCTCGATTTGCTTGAGCTTGGACATCGCCTGCGAGGCCTTCGAGGCGACGGAGCGGAATCGATCTGCGAACTCTTGGAGGGCCTGGATTTCTTTCTGCTGATTCTTGTAGGCCGCGTTCTGCTGATCGTAGCGATCCTCTCGCTGCTGGAGGTAAGCCGAATAATTGCCCGTATAACCGATGAGCTTGCGGTCGGCAATCTCATGCACCTGAGTGATGATTTCGTCCATGAACTGGCGGTCGTGGGAAATGAGCAAGACCGCTCCGGCATAATGAGACAGGTACTCCTGCAACCAGAGCAGTGAGAGCAAGTCGAGGTGGTTGGTCGGCTCGTCGAGGAGCAACAGGTCAGGCTCCATGACCAACAAACGCGCTAGGTGGGCCCGCATGACCCAGCCACCGCTCATTTCTTTGGCGAAGCGATCGAAGTCGGTTTCTTTGTAGCCCAGACCCTTGAGCATTTTCTTGGCCTTCGCCTCGACCTGGGGATCGTTGAGCGCATCGAACTTGGCGTGGGTCTCCATGTACTCCGGGCTGTCCACGGAGCCAGCGGCCTCCAGTTCCTTGAGGCGTTTTTCGAGGCGGGGCAGTTCGCCGGCCCTTCCGGTGGCGACCTCCAGCACGGTTTCCTCACCCACGGCTTCGCCTTCTTGGGGCAGGAAGCCGATCATGGTCCAGGGATCCCGTTCGACCGTGCCTTCATCGGGAGTCCGGCGACCGAGGATGATGGAGAAGAGCGTGGATTTTCCTGCGCCGTTGGGACCTACCAACGCCACCCGATCCCCGTAGTTGACCTGGAGGGAGGCGTTTTCGAACAGGACCCGTCCGGCGACGGACATCTTCAATTGACCGATGGAAAGCATTGTCTCGAGTGAGTAGGGCGGCTGTTCAGAGAATCTCTGGAGGCATCGGAGGGAAGTGCATTCCCCGACCCCGCCACCGCCGTAAGCCTTGTAATGTTCGCGGCGGACCGCCCCCGGGTCAATCTCGGTGACGGATCGATACCGTGATCTTGCGTCTAATCCGGAACGAGCGATCCCATTGAATCGTTCTGGCTAAGACGGTTGATCGGGCGTCTTGCCGATTGAACCGGGGGCGGACTACCGTGTTGAACACGCCATGGGCGACTTGCACTGCCAATCCCAGATTTCTGAATCCCCAACAGAGGGCTGTTGCGGCGTGGCGCCATGAGTTCGTGGTGGTCCAGATCGATTCAGGGCGTGATGCGCCGGATTTCCGGATCCGATGCATCGGAGACACTTCCGTCGTCTTCAGCGGCCCCCGCTGAATCCGAGTCCGGGGTTTCCCCAGAATTGCTCCGCAAAGTTCGGCAGATCGAGATTCGCACGCGTCGACTGGTCGCCGAAAGTTTGGCCGGGCAATACCACTCGGCCTTTAAGGGGCAGGGGATGGACTTTGACGAAGTTCGCGAATACCAACCCGGCGACGAAGTTCGGACCATCGATTGGAATGTCACCGCGCGGATGAACCATCCGTTCGTGAAGAAATTCCGCGAAGAGAGGGAACTCACCGTGATGCTGGTGGTGGACCTCAGCGGTTCGGGGCGCTTCGGGTCAGGCCAGCAGTCCAAGCGGGCTTTGATGGCCGAGTTGGCTGCAGTGTTGGCCTTTTCGGCCATCCGCAACCAAGACAAGGTGGGATTGCTGCTTTTCACCGAGACGGTCGAGAAATTCGTGCCGCCGGCCAAGGGGCGACGCCACGTGCTTCGGGTGGTCCGCGATATTCTCTTCTTCAAAGCAGAATTCACGGGCACCAACACCAATGGGGCTCTCGATTTTCTGAACAAGGTTTTGCCGCACCGCGCGGTGGTGGTTGTGGTCTCCGATTTTCTGGGTGAGACCAACCCGGGCCGTGCTGCTGTGAGGGCCCATCTCAGGCGCAAAGTGCTGCACTCCGAGACCCTCGGTCGCCTTTCGCAAAATATTCTTAATCAGGTGGGCCGCCGGCACGATGTCATCGCGCTCCAGGTGGGGGATCCCCGTGAACAATCCCTGCCCGACGTCGGGCGCCTGCTGCTTCAGGATGCTGAGACGGGTGAAGTGGTGGAGATCAACACCTCGGATGTCCGGCGGCGTGAGGCCTTTGAGACCCGGGCCAAGAAGTCTCAGAAGGAATTAGACCGACTCTTCCGCGGTGCAAGGGTCGATCACCTTAAGATTTTCACGCCCAAGGACGGGGCCCCAGAAGATGCCTACATGAGCGAACTGGTGGCGTTCTTTGAGGGACGGCAGAAACGGAGGCGTCGATGAGGTTTTTGGACACAGTCATTCCAGCGCTCCTAGTAACGGCCTTGTCGGTATCGGGAGCTGTCACCAACCGACTGTCCCCGGGGGGCTCGGCCCGACAAGCCCTTCCGGCCCGGTCGGCCGGGGCTGCTGAGGGGGGTATCCAAGACATTCGTGGCCCGGTCGAAATCCTCACGAGGACTCCGTGGTTTTATCGTTTGCTGTTGATCTTGGGAGTACTGGCCGTGTTGGGGGTGATCTGGTGGGCCTTGCGGCGTCGGGCCCGCCAGCAGGCTGAGTTTCGTGAGTCCGCCGCGGCCCGCGCCCGTGCCCGCCTGTCTGAATCCTGGGCCTATGTGGAGCAGCCCGAGCGTTTTTGCACACGCCTCTCCGAGGTGGTTCGGGGGTACCTTGAAGAGCGTTTCGGCCTGAGGGCTCCCGACCAGACCACGGAGGAGTTTCTCGCCAGCTTGCCCCAAAGCACCGCGCTGGATGCGGGCCTCAAACCGCTGATCGAGGATTTCTTGACCCAATGCGATTGGGTGAAGTTCGCCCAGGGCGATCCAGGGCGCACTGAATGCGAACGGTTGCACCAGATGGCCTCGCGCCTCGTTGATGAAACCGGTGTGGAATTGCCCTCACGTAGGCAGTCTGAGCAGGCTGCCGAACGGAAAGGAGGGATATGAACTTCCGTTTTGAGTCCCCGTGGTGGTTCTTGGCCCTCCTGGCGTTGCCGCTTCTGGAGTGGTACCGCCGGCGCACGGCCCGAGAGGCGGTGTTTGTCTATTCCAGCCTTACCCTGGTGAAGGGCATCCTCCAGATGAACCGCACTCTCGCCAGTCGTGTTCTCTTGGCGGCCCGATGGCTGGGGTTGGCACTGCTCATCGTGGGTATGGCCCGCCCCCAATGGGCTGTGGGCAAGGCTCCCCGCAAGGCCAGCGGCATTGACATCGCTGTCGCACTGGACCTGTCGGTGTCCATGCTGAGCGAAGACTTCGAATTGCAGGGGGAGCGGGTTGACCGGGTCACGGTGGCCAAGGATACCCTCAAGGCGTTCATCGAGAATCGCCCGAACGACCGGATCGGTTTGGCCGTATTTTCTTCCCACGCCTACATCGCCGCACCGCCCACGCTGGATCACGACTTCCTGCGCCGGCACATCGATCGCATGGAGGTGTTGGGAGAGCAGGGGACGGCCATTGGTGCAGGCTTGAGTGCCGCGGTGAACCGCTTGCGCGACCTGAAGTCCAAGAGCCGGATCGTGATCTTGCTCACCGATGGGCAGAACAATGCTGGCAATGTCCCGCCGCTCACGGCCGCCGAGGCGGCCCAATCGCTGGGAGTCAAGGTGTACACCATAGGCGTGGGTATCCGGGGCACTGCGCCGATGCCGGTGGGCCGCGACGCGTTCGGTCGCAAGGTGTACCGGCAGGTAGCGGTAGATATCGATGAAGACACGCTGACGCGGATTGCGGAGCGGACCGGAGGTAAATATTTTCGTGCGGACAGCACCAAGACATTGCGCTCGATTTACGAGGAGATTGACCGACTGGAGAAGACGGAGGTCGAGACCCACCAGAACGTGCTCTACGCCGAGTGGATGGTGTGGTGCGTTGCGCCGGGGGCAGCCCTGCTGCTCTTGGAGCTAATTGTCGGTAACACGGTTTGGCGTCGACTTCCTTAATTGGACCGATCTAGCGAACATCGAATGGATTTTGCGGAACCCCAGTGGATGCAGTTGGCAGCGGTGCTCACGCCGCTCGTGGGCCTTTTTCTTGCCTGGGCCTGGCGCCGTCGGCAGTCGGCGTTGAGCCTGTTCATTCGGTCCCGGTTGATGGATGAGCTGACCGTGGGCCTTTCCCGCCGCCGCCAGTTGCTGAAGGCCATTTTGTGGGCCTCGGGTTTGGTCAGCGTCTTGTTCGCGCTTGGGCGTCCGCTGTGGGGTTACGGCGAGGCGATAGCGCAGGCCACCGGTCGGGACATCGTGGTTTGCGTGGACGTGTCGCGGTCGATGATGGCGACGGATGCAGCTCCGAGTCGTTTGGCTCGGGCCAAGCTCGCGTGCTACGACCTACTGTCTGTGGCGACGTCGGACCGCATCGGTTTGGTGGCCTTTGCTGGATCGGCCTTCCTCCAGTGCCCCTTGGCCCTAGACAGCGAAGCCTTCCGTCAGAACGTGGCCGCTCTCGACACCGATAGCATTCCAGAACAAGGCACGGCGCTTGCGGCCGCCCTCGACGAGGCTGTTCAGGCCTTCAGTACTGATTCTGGCACCCGCAAGGCGGTGATC
>JBDKKQ010000239.1:0-35845 GCA_039796015.1 Verrucomicrobiota bacterium | reverse complement strand
TGCGTCAGACGGTCAGCGCGTCCCGGCTCAATACCTGGTTGTCCTGCCGGCTGAAGTTCTACTTCAGCTACGTGCTGGGCATCAGAAAGCCCAAGACGGCTGCGTTGTATGTCGGCACCTCTGTTCACGGCATTCTGAAGCTCTGGAACAATGCCCGCTGGCGTCGGCAGCCGGTCACCGTTGAGCAACTCCAACAGCAGTTCGACACGCTCTGGATCAACGATCAGGCCAAGGAGCCAGTCCGTTGGGACGAAGGTGAGGAACTCGGTGAGAAAGCCACAGCTTGGTCGTTGGTGGACTTCTATCTGAAGCACACGCCGATTCCGCCCAACGAAATGGCGGAAGGCGTGGAAGTCAGAGTGGAGGCCGACCTCAGCAAGCATGGATTGCCCAAGCTCATCGGCATCATTGATTTGATCAGAGCTGGTGGGCGCATCGTGGACTTCAAGACCGTCGGCCAGACGCCGAACGAGGAGAAGGCCATCCACACCAATGAAGTGCAGCTCAGCGGTTACTCGATCCTCTACCGGGACTCCACCGGCAAAGTTGAAAGTGGCCGTGACCTGCATCAGTTGGTCAAAACCAAAACTCCGAAGCTCATCGTCACCCAACAGGGGCCGATGACGCAGCCGCAGGAGAGCCGTTTATTCCGGCAGATGGAAAGCTACGTGGCAGGACTGGACCGGCAGGACTTCGTTCCCTCACCGGGAATGCAGTGCTCCATGTGCAGTTTCATCAACGAATGCCGTCGCTGGTCCTAAGCCGCGCAGATTAGCCACAAGAAGGCACAGAAGGCACAAAGGGCGATCCTCTTTGCGCTTCTTTGAGCGTCTTTGTGGCCCAACCCCAACAACCCAACCAGAGAGCCGGGCATCTTCATCGGTGCCTGGCTCTCACCTTTTCAACCCATGAACCCCAACACCCCCTACACCCGCCAGCAATGGAATTTGCTCAACAAGGAAGAGCAGCAAGCCGTGGATGCCGTCAGCGTTTATCTGCACGGCGTTTCTTTGCCGCGTGACGAACTGCTCACCGATTCAGCCATCTCCACTTCGCTGCGGCTGCTTCAACCCACCGACGAAGCCTACGTCCCCGACGAGGAGAACGACGGCGACATCACCCAGGCCATCCAGAAGAAATTCCACGCCATCTACCACGCCGGCATCACGCTCGCGGAAACCATCTTGAACCGGCAGGGCAAGAAGCCCACGCAGGACTTCAACTTCCTGCTCGTTGTCGAGATGGACGCCCACGACACCACCCACGTCGTCGTTGTCGATTGGGACGCTCCATCCCGTTACCTGCACGAGTGGACGGATGCGATGGACTTTCAGTTCGCCAACCTCAACGCCATCGCCGCCAAGGTGCTGGCCGTCCGCAACCTCCTCGTCAACGAAGTCGTCAATCCGCAGCCCATCCTCGTCGTCGTGGAGTGCGGCATCTTCAAGGAGGCCCACGACATCCCGCGTGGCTTCGAGGTTCACTGCCTCGACTACGACGTAGAACACCTGCCACCCGAGAAGCTCGAAATCAGCCCCATCGACGGCGAAGCGTGCACCATCACGAGGTTTACCCCATGAACCAGCTCATCGCTGCATTACTGCAACAGCTCCGTCCAGCATTGAAGAGCGTCAGCAAAGCTCACCAACTCCTCACCGACTACTGGGCGGACAAAATCGCGCTCCTCTGGACTACCAAAGAAGTTCACCGCGCCGCCAACGAAGTGAAGACCGTGCTGACTGAACAGCACGCTCGCACGATCCTCGGCAACCTCCACGACAACTACCACGCTCAATACGGACTCGAATGGCAGGACGTGAGCGAGGCCGTTAAACAAAGCGGTCTGGGCCGGGACATCAAGAAACAGGAGCTTCACCGCTTCATCCACCGCGACGTCCTGGCCATTGACCCGCCAACCAAAAAGGAAAACCCATGCCAAACTGGTGTGAAAACCGGCTCCGCATCTTCGGGCCGGAAGCAGACCTCGAAAAGTTCAAGCAGCAAGCCATCGGGCAGGCACCGTGGCTGAAGGAGAAAGACTGGCTGGACCCTGCCTCGCCACTGAGCTTCGCCAGCCTCCTCGCTGTTCCGCTCCATCTGATCGCCATCAAGGACACGAATGCCTTGGAGGCTTGGCAACAGGCGAACTGGGGAACCAAGTGGGAGGCGAACAATGCTGAACTCATCGACGAGTCGGACACTCAACTCAGCTACGGATTCGATACCGCCTGGTTGCCGCCCATCGAACTCCTCAAACGCATCAGCCCCGACTGGCCCACGCTCAAGTTCCTGCTCCACTACGAGGAACCAGGCGAAGGGTTCTTTGGCCTCTGCAAGGTTGAGGATGCCACCTGCGAAGACCACTGCCTCAACCTGTGACGCGCATGAAACCACCGCAAGAGTTCAAAGTGGTCTGCGTGCGCGAGTGCATTGCTCCGTTCCACACGCTCGACACCCCGCAACAAGCGTCCGCCTACTGGCACGCCAACATTCCCTCGGCCTCGTGGTTTGACCCGTGCAAGGAAGCCTTGGTGGTGCTGGTGCTCAACACCCGCCGCCGCATCCTGGGCCACAACCTCGTTGCGCTGGGCGGTCTCGACAGCGTGCCGGCGGCCGCAAGGGAGGTCTTCAGGCCAGTTATCGCCATGGCCGGTCATGCCTGCGTGGTCGTGCACAATCATCCATCGGGAAACAGCAGTCCCAGCGAGGCAGACATCAAAGTGACCCGCGACCTCATCCGGGCCGGGCAGTTGCTCAACATCGAACTGCTCGACCACCTCATCATCGGCGAGACAACCACCTCGTTACGCGAGCTTGGCTACTTCAGCTAAACCGACAACCCCAACAACCAAACCTGAGACGGGCCGGGACTAACCATCCCGGCTCGTTTCGTTTCACCCATGCCTGAACTCCAGCCCCGCAGTCCCGTTCGTTACCGCAATCATTTCCGCTGGCGCATCATGCCGCCGGACGGAGCCGCACAATACGACCTCTACGACCGCTCCTTCGGCAACAAGCAGGACGCCCTCGCCTACCAGAAGAAGGTCAAGGCGCGTTATCCCGACCAACCGTGCTGCCTGATTGATACCGGGCGCTGGTTCGATTCTCTCGGTCACATCATCCACTAACCCCAACCAGAAAGGAACCCCATGACTGCAACGATGGAAGAATGCAAATCAACCAGCCTCTACTACCGTGAAGGCTCCAGTGACAAGGAATACCACGTCCGGCTGGAAGCCAAAAGCAACGGATTCGTCGTCAACATCGCCTTCGGTCGCCGTGGCTCGACATTGAGCACTGGCACGAAGACGTCCGCCCCGGTCGATTATGACGCGGCGCTGATGATCTTCGACAAGCTCGTGCGTGAGAAGCAGGCCAAAGGCTACACCGAAGGCTCCAGCGGCACGCCCTACCAGCACACTGACAAACAGGTGAGTGGACTGCTCCCGCAACTGCTCAACGGCATTGATGAAATTGAAGCTGCCCGGCTCACCAGCAACCCGAGCTGGGGCATGCAGGAGAAGAAGGATGGGAAACGGCTGCTGCTGCGCAAAGAGCACGGCAGCATCGAAGGCATCAACAAGAAGGGTCTGGTCGTCGGCGTCCCAGAAACCGTCGTCCATACTGCCCTCGAACTCCACGGCGACTACGTCCTGGATGGTGAAGCCATCGGTGATTATCTGCACGTCTTCGACCTGCTCAGCCTCAACGGCGAAGACCTGCGGCCCAAGCCCTACCGCCAGCGTTACATCGCGCTGTTGAACCTGCTCGCCGGTGGCCTGCCCAAGCACATCAAGGTCGTATCGCTGTGGACTGACTGCATCGACAAGGCCTCGTGGCTGCACACGCTCAAGCAGCAGAAAGCCGAGGGTATCGTGTTCAAATTGATGAACGCACCCTACACCGCTGGCCGGCCCAACAGCGGTGGCAGCCAGCTCAAACACAAGTTCGTCGCCACGCTCAGTGCTGTCGTCGCGAAGGTGAACCAGCAACGGAGTGTCGGCTTGAGCCTGCTCAATCACGAAGGCTGGCAGGCGGTCGGCAATGTCACCATCCCGCCGAACCAAAGTATCCCCAAAGTCGGTGCCGTCGTTGAGATTCGGTATCTCTACAGCTATCCCGATGGCTCGCTGTTCCAGCCGGTTTACCTCGGCGAGCGCAGTGATGTCGATGTAGCGGAGTGCGTCGTCTCGCAGTTGAAGTTCAAGGCTGCTGAGGAGGATGACCAGTGAGCCTGAAAGCGTTCATCCGCGACCAGGTCCACGGCCATCCGTCGCTCGGCAAAACCATCCAGTGAAAGCAAAACTTGTGCTGGAGCGGTATCAAGCCCTGCTCGCCTTCATCGACCAGCGTGCGGGTGACGAAAACGAAAACGCCTTCAGCTCGCTGTTGCGCATCGTTGAGCACGCCGGCCGCGACCAGAAATGGCTGCGACGGCAGGCTCGCAAAACCAAAGGAACGCGCTGAGGAGGCGTTTCAGCAATCCCCGGAGTGTCGCCAATTGGCGACATTCCATTCCCCCAAACCCCACACAACCGCCGGCCAGTCCTGTTCTCCTCTGACAGGGCTGGCCGGCTTTCTGCCAACGCAAGCAACCACCATGAATCCCACCACCATCGAACTCCCCGCCGCCGAACTCAAAACCGCCCTCACCGGCCTTGGCAAAGTCATCAGCCGTCGCACCACGCTCCCGGTGCTCGAACATCTCCGCGTCACGCGGGACCAGGAAGGCATTATCACCCTGCAAGCCACCGACCTGGATGCCACGGCTGTCTATCAGTCCGAGCAACCCAGCGCTGGAACTCCGTGCGACTTCCTCGTCCCCTTCGAACCGCTCAACAAGCTGGTCAAGGGCGGCAAGGAGCCTGTGCAGTTCACGGTTGAGGCCAAAGACAGGGTCCGTCTCAAAACCTTCATCGGCAGCAGTCCTATGGAGCAGACCCTCACCACGCTGCCGGTGGATGAGTTTCCACCCACACCGTCGATCAGCGGCAAGTCGATCGCTGTGGATGCCAGCTTCCGTGACGCGCTGCGCCAAGCATTGGATTGTTGCAGCGACGATGGTTCCCGCCATGTCATCCAGCATGTCTGTCTGGATCCCCGTAGCAGCGACGGCCATTACATCGCTGGGACAGATGGCCGACATCTCTACGCCGCCAACTCGTTTCACTTCGACTTCAAAGCCCCAGTGCTCGTTCCCGACCAGGCATTCCTGCGCTGGAACAAGTTTCTGGAGAGTGGCGCGGGTCAACTGACGGTGCAGCCAGCGAAGAAGAACGAACTGCCGTGGCTGAAGCTGCAGTCGGGTCCCTGGACGTTGCTCGCCAAATCCACCGACGCAGAGTTCCCCAACTGGAAGCAAGTGGTGCCAGCGGCTGACAGCAGTCTTACCGTGGTGCGATTGGATGCCGGCGCGGTAACGACGCTGCTGGCTGGCATCCCCAAGCTGCCCGGTGGTGAGGAGTTCAACCGGCCGGTGCGGTTGGAAATCAAGGACAGTCGTTTAACCGTGCAGGCGCGAAGCAAGGAAGCCACGGAATGGACGCGGCTGGTCATCGAGAGCGCCACCATCACCGGCAAACCCATCAACATCGGCCTCAACCGGGACTACCTGCTCAAAGCTTTGCGCTTTGGCCTCTGCACCGTTGAGTTCATCGATGACCTGTCACCGATGGTCTTCAGCGAGGGCGGCCGGCGCATGGTCGTGATGCCATTACGCCCGCCGGAACCACCACCAGCAGCTCAGAAACCCGTGCAGTCAACATCCCCAGCCAGTCCCGCTCCCACCCCGACAACCGACGCAACCAACAACAGCAACCCGCCTGTGAACGAACAACCGCAGGCTCAAACACAACAACCAACAACCATGCCGAAGACCACAGAAACCACCCCGACCGAAGCCGCGCCCATCGAAACCTCCCCGGTGAAAGCCGTCATCCAGCACATCGAGAACATCAAGGACACGCTCAAAGGCGTGCTCAAGGAGTTCGCCGAGGTGCTCGACTGCCTCAAGCAACTGGAGAAGGAGAAGAAGGCCAGCGACAAGGAAATGGAGTCCGTGCGCGAGAAGCTGCGCGAGATCCAGTCCGTCCGCATCTAGCCGGACCCCAACAACGGGAGGGTTCATTGTTTCAACCACAGTGGACCCTCCCTTCATTTCAACCAAGGAGCCGCATGAAGAACAACGAACTTTTTGGCTATGGCCTCCTCGCCATCATCGGTGCCGTCATCCTCCAGCATACCTGGCAGTGGATTATCGGCGGGCTGGCGATGTTCGGTGCCCTCTACCTGTTCGACCAAATCAACCGCAACCGCCGCCGCTAATATGGAACCCCAACTACTCCCATTGCTCACCAGAGAAGGTGTGCTCATCAAAGTCAGCGTCCGCTTCTGGCGGGGCTGCAAGAAACTCAAGGCTGAAGACATCGGCCTCAAAAGCAGCGATGTGTCTGACCGCTTAATCAGCCTCGGCCACAAACGCCTGCTGCCCCGCGAATCCACCCAGCAACTCGCCCTGCTCGAAGGCCGTGCCCATGCGTTGATTGAAGGCAACACCTTCCCCTTCCTCAACGGCCTCGCACACTTCCTGCCCAATGCCCGCTTGCAGGAGGTCACTGGCCGGCTGAACGAGATTGAAACCGAGTTCTGGCAGGCCAAGGACGAGTTCCTGCGTCGTTACACCTCGCTCCGTGTATCAGCCTCAACCGAATGGCAATCGTTAGCGCAGAAGCTCGTGGATGATCCCGACCGTCTCCTCGCCACCATTGAAGCTTCGTTCCCATTGCCGCAGCAGATGAACCGCTTCTACGGCTTCGAGACGCAGTTGTTTCAAGTCAGCGTGCCAGAGAGCCTCGGTGTCGAACTCATCACCACCGCCGAACAACAGCAGGTTATCAGCGCACGCCACCAAGCCGCCCAAGATGCCGGTGCGAAAATCCGTCAGGACGTGCAGGTTTTCGTTGCTGACTGCGTAGCCAGCTTGCGTGAACAGACGGCTACGCTCTGCCAAGAAATGCTCACCAGCATCAGCACCAGCGAGACGGGCGTGCATCAGAAGACCCTCAATCGTCTCGTCCGGTTCATCGACCAGTTCAAGCAGATGAACTTCGCCAACGACGTGGAAATGGAACGCCAGTTGGAGCGGGTGCGGAGGGAGCTGCTGTCCAAAACCGCTGAGGAATACCGCGACAGCTCTACTGCTCGCACCCGCCTCACCGCTGGATTGCAACAGCTCGCCGCTCAGGCTCGCCAGTTGGCCAAGCAGGATGCCGGTGAACTGGTGGAACGCTTCGGCGAACTCGGCCGACGGAAGTTCCAGCTCGCGGCGTAAAAGAAGGAAGGGGGCCTCCAGGCCCCCTGTCCGGCCTCGCGGGAAACCGGCTGGTATTAACCAACCGGCGGAAGCCATAAGAGCGGCCAGTATCCGGGCGACACGTAACCCAAGTCAATCACCACCGAGCCACCGAGCACGCAGAGAGGAGTTTTTGGCCACAGATGGGCACAGATGAAACACAGACCAAAAATCTGTGGCCAATCTGTGTTTCATCTGTGGCTGCCTCCTCTGTGCCCTCTGTGTCTCTGTGGTTCAACCCTCAACCCCAACAACCAACCATGGCCGATTACTTCACCAACTTCAGTCTCCAAGTCCGCCTGCCCGATGAAGCAGCGCAGACCTACGCGCTCAACCTCGCCTTGCAAGCCAGCCGCATCAATCAGGGCGATGAAGCTCCGGCGGACTTTCCTGCTGAACTTCAATCCCACACCGAGGACTGGTGCTTCGACACCGACGCCGACGTCGTGGAGAAACAGCCGGGCCTTTGGCTGCACTCCAGCAACGGTGGCATCGACGCTGTCTGCGCGTTCCTCCAGCACCTGCTCCAGAAGTTCGACCCCAGCGGACGTGTGACGTTCCAGTGGTCACACGATTGCAGCAGTCCGCGCGTGGATGCTTACGGAGGTGGTGCGGCCATCATCACTGCCAGGAAGGTTAAAACCATGAGCACCTGTGAGTGGCTGTGCAAACACGCACGCTGACTCGGTTCTCAACCCTCAACCCTCAACTCACCATGCCCAAGTTCGTTTGTTCCTACGCCCACGACATCGCCTGCTTCGCGGACTTTGTCGTGGAAGCCAGCAGTGAACGCGCCGCATTACGCCTCATCAAGAAGGCGCTGCGCGATGGAAAGTTCGCCAACGTGGACGCCACTCCCTGCTGGGAGAACGGTTTATCCAACGAGCGGGTGTTTGTTCAAGGCGTTGCCGAGGAGCATTCACCCGAAACCACCCTCGCTGAACTCATCGGTGAGGCTCATCGGTTCAGTCCTCAAACCAACCGCTGCATCCATTGTGGCCGCCATGCCGTTGATGACGCGGTGGAACCCCAATCCTGCCACCCATGAGCCAAGCCATTCGATTCCGCACCCTCCTCAACCAGCATGGCCCGCTCAAGCTCGCCAAGGCTTGCAGCCAACGCGAATGGGAGGATGCCGTCCGGGAGCGCCGGTTCTTCACCGTGTATCACGCGGAGAACGACTGGTGCACTCCGGTCGTGGGCTTCATCGGACGCCACGGGTGCGTGAACACCATCTGCAAAGTCGTGTTCGCCCATCCCGTGCCACCAGCAATCACCCAGGTCATCGGCATGCGAAACAACGATGCCGCGTTCGCCCTGGTCAACCCCGACAACACATGAAAACCATCACCATCCGCCGGCTCGACCTTCAGTTCGACGCCAATCAAGTCACGCGAGGTTCTACCGAGCAACAAGCCCGGCAGGCCGTGGAGCTTATCAACCTGACCTTGCAGCGAGAACCTTTCGGGCTCGGCGCTCAACTCTTCGCTCACCGCGATGAGATTGAAGTCGAGTCCGGGGAATCCGCTGCGTGAGTCATGGGCCGCGAGAGAACGCATCGGTCGCAGAGCAGATCTCAATGCGCTCCGGTGCCCTTTCGCGGCTCTCAACTCCCAACCAACAACCCTCAACACCATCAATGTCTCACTTCACCACCATCAAAACGCAGATCAAGGACGTGGAAGCCTTGCGGTCAGCGGTCAACGAGCTGGGCTTGCAGCTCATCCCCAACACCGAGGCGCGCGGCTACATCAGCAACAAAACCAAGGGCGATTACGTCATCCGGCTCAAAGGCCCCTACGACGTTGCTCTCAACCAGCAGCCTGACGGCACCTACGGGCTGACAACCGACTGGTGGGATGGCCATGTCGAGAAGGAGGTCGGCAAGGACTTTGGCCGTTTGCTCCAGCTCTATGGCGTCCACAAGGCCACCGCTGAAGCAAAGAAGAAGGGCTACTCAGTGCTGCGCAATCACCAACCTAACGGCTCCATCAAGCTCATCCTCGCCACCCTATGAAACCCACCATTGAGATTATCGTTTCAACCACCGGCGAGTTCACCATCGAGGGTGTCGGGTTCAAGGGTGCTGGCTGCGAGAAGGCCACGAAGTTTCTGGAGGAAGCACTGGGCGTCGTGAACTCGAAGGTGAAGAAGCCTGAGTTCCACCAGCAAGCCGTTTCAAAGCAGCAACAACAACTCGGCCGATGAACCCCGTGCTGACGTTCGACGTGGATGGAACCGGTCACTGCCTCCACACCGACGCCATTCCGCTGCAATCCCTCGGCACCTTGGAAGTCCAGCGTGCCACCACAATCGAGTTCAACCCTGCATCCCAACAGTGGGAGGTGAAGGACGCTACAGGATTAACCCTCCACAGCGACCCTTCACGCTCCTGCTGTCTGGCGTGGGAGCTGGACCGATTCAACCACTAAACCGATGAGCAAACCCATCAGCCAGGTCTGGACGTTTCCCAGCGACTCCAACCCAGACATCACCTACGAAACCCTCCGCTACACTGACGGCTCCCAGTCCTGCAATTGCCTGGGTTGGACTCGTCGGGTGGCGGCGGATGGTGCTCGTTCCTGCAAACACACCCGTTCAATCGACATGGGAACTGCGGACCAACAATCCACCGCCACCCACTCCTATAAACCCATCAAACCTCAACCACTGAACAACCATGCCCAAATCCAATCAATCGAAACCCCCAAGCTCGGACAGCGCCGTTTTGCCGTCTGAGATGTCCTCAACCATCACCCACTACATCCGCGCTGGTTATCCCGGCCTCTACGTTGTCTCGGCTGAAGAGCTGAGGGTCGAAGCCGAGTTCAAATCCATCGCTGAAACGCTGAGCTACGGCCTGCACTTCTGGTCTGTGGTGGATGGGCTGATCGACGTAAAGAACAAGACCGTCACCAACGCCAATGACCCGCTGGAAGCATTGGAGGCCGTCAAGAACCTGCCGGAGAAGTCGGTGGTGTTGCTCAGAGACTTCCACCTGTTTCTGAACGACCCGAACCCGATCCTGCTCCGGAAACTCAAGGACACGCTGCTCCACACGAAGTTGAAGCAGAAGCTGTTGGTGATCCTCGGCTGTCGTCTCTGCCTCCCGCCTGAACTTGAACACGAGTTAACCATCGTTGAGTTCAAGCTGCCCGGACCCGTTGAGTTAAATGGTGTTCTCGGCGGCATCATGGAATCAGCCGGCATCAAAAGCGTTGAGGTTGACGTTCAGCAGAAAGCCGTCGAGGCAGCGTCAGGGCTAACAACCATTGAGGCTGAGAACGCCTTCGCGCTGTCGGTGGCGGAAAGCAGAACCATCACGCCGTCAATCATCGCCAGGGAGAAAGCCCAGGCAGTGAAGAAGAACGGCCTGCTGGAAATCGTGGATGTGAAGGAATCGCTCAACAGCATCGGCGGCTTGGATCTGCTCAAAGACTGGCTATTGAGAAGGAAGGATGCGTTCAGCCAACGCGCCATCTCCTACGGTCTGCCCTCGCCCAAAGGACTGCTGATTGTCGGCATCCCCGGCACTGGAAAATCGTTGACCGCCAAAGCCACCGCTGCCGTCTTCAACGTGCCGCTGCTGAAACTCGACGCCGGCAAGCTCTACGGAGGTATCGTCGGCCAAAGCGAAGCCAACCTGCGTGCCGTCATCAATGTTGCAGAGGCCATCGCTCCTTGCTGCCTGTGGATTGATGAGCTGGAGAAGGGCTTTGCTGGCTCGAAAAGCAGCGGCTCAACGGATGGTGGAACGTCGGCCAGAGTGTTCGGCTCATTCTTGAGCTGGATGCAGGAGAAGTCCAAACCCGTGTTCATCGTCGCCACCGCCAATGACGTCAGCCAACTGCCCCCTGAAATGCTGCGGAAAGGCAGGTTCGACGAGCTTTTCTTCGTGGACCTGCCCGTTGAACAGGAGCGGGAGGCCATCTGGAAGATCGTGGTTGAACGCAGAAACCGAAAAGCAATCGACTTCGACCTGCAAAAGTTGGCCAAAAGCAGCGAAGGCCTTACCGGCGCTGAAATTGAGGCCGTGTTTCTGGAGGCGATGTTTGCTGCCTTTGAGCGCGGCGATGAGCCTACCGAGATGGACGTTGCTGCTTCCATGAACAGCTTCGTGCCGTTGTCGCAACTAATGGCCGAGCAGATTGCTGGGCTGAAACAGTGGTCGGTTGGTCGTGCCCGTCGTTCAACATCCTCCACCCCTGCAACTTCTGAGCGAAAGCTCCGGAAGTTGGGGGTGTGAGGGAAGGGGAATCTGGCTGATGCTGGATTCTCTTTTCTTTAGCTACGAGCTGACGTGCTCGGCTGTTCGACCAAGTTCTGCAGCCCTGAGCTCGTCGGGCGGAATTAAGGGTTGGGCTTCAGGAGAGTGCATTCGCCTTGTCCGTTCTGGAACTCTCCGGGAAATAGTAATGCGTGAACCTGACGGAGCTTTTCAATGTCATCCTGATAACCTATTCCGTCATGAAAGTCATATAGCTCGTCGTAGGGGTTTAGTAAATACAACAAGCAGGAGATCGCCCTTAATCTCCTACCCAGCTGCGCAGCTGAAGGATCTCCTTCGTCCGCAGCCAAATGTAGCAAGTCCTGGACTTCTTTGGATACTGGCTGTAGCTCGCCCGTAGATTTGCGATTCATCAGGCTACGAACTTCATCCAAGGTTAGTGCGAGTCCTTGCGGGTTTCCTATGAGCTCCCGCGCTTCCTCCTTCGCCATGCGCGCCGCGTGCCCGCGCGGAATGGGGCTCAAATTGATGGTGTATTGCCCCAGTTTCTTGTCGATTTCGGTAGGGTCAGCTTCTGGAAACATTTTCAGGAGTGATTCAATGATGTCCTGCTGGCGGGGTTGCCCAAACACCAACCGATAAAGCGTTAAGGCGATTTTCAGGTGGCGGTATCTGATGGCATCGCGACTCTTGCTATAGAATGCCAAGTGCCGTCGGATCATGTGGCCGTGCCCCTCAGCAGGTTGGTAAATCCAATGGGGATAGAGCCCATGCTTGAACCGTTGGGCGCCCGCCGGGTGGGTCCGCAACATCTCGAACAGGCGCGCCCAGATATTCCGCCGCTCGGGGGCGACGCCGGCGACGGACGGCAAAGCATGGTCGTTGGCAATGTTTCGCCGGATGCTCAAACCATCAAAGCGATTGATGCGGCCTTCGCGTTGTTCCAGATCGACGGGATTCGACGGCAGATTCCAGTGCATGATGTCGCGGCAAAAGAGATGGAAATCCAAGCCTTCCTGTCCCACCGAGGTGGTGGCCAAAATGAAGGGCCAAAAGGGAGAATTGAAAGCCTCGCGCATTGCGGTTTTGCGAGTGCGGCCGCCGGGTTCCAATGTGTCGGTCACAACGTCATCACCAAAGGCGACCGCGAAGTGTGCCGGCCGGGGCGACGGACGCTTCCGGATTCTGCCTCCGCGAGTCAGAACATTGACTGAAGGCGAGCCAGTTCCCATTCCATAGACCCGCGACAATTGGGCGAGAAAGACCTTGGGCAGTTTTTCCGGCTTAGCCTGAGGCAAGGCCGTCCGCACGAGATAGGCATATTCGTCCATTACGGCCTGAAAGTGGGCGCGACCGCAGTAATCCAGAACTTTGGCACCGTAGGAATGTTCGCGGGAAGCATTGGCGTGAATAATGGATTGAACGACCGGCCTATTAAAATAGTTCCGAAGCTGATTCAGTCCCAAATTGAGAACCGCCACCCAATTCTTTTCCTCCCAGCCGGCGATGTCTCCAAAAACGGACCGCATCGATCGCAAAAGACAAACGGCTGGAGAATGGAGGGCGACTAGGGTCAACCGGCGCAGCCAAGCCGGCGAAATTGCCAGTTCCTCGTCCTCCTCGGCCATCCATTTGCCATAAAACTTCTGGTAGTGATGGTATTGCTCGGAGACTTCGTCCCGAACGGACACTTCCGATTCCCAGAGTCCTGCTTCGACCATCTTCGACCAAGGGGATCTGGCTTCGATGCGCGCGATGATCCGCCAGAGGGGCACGCTGCGCGTTTGGCCCAGGCGGATGCCGTATTTGGCAAGCATCCGCAAAACCGCCTGCTCGCCTTTTTTGTAGAACTCATCCGCCGTCAGCGGTTTTGCCTGCTGAAGCGCGAGTTCCGACGGACTGACGCAATCGGCGAGAGCTGGCGAGGGGTAACAGACATCAAATGGCGAAAAGGAAATCTTTTGCCGGAACTGAAGCGGGATGGTTTCGCGTCCGCGTCGGCGGGCGACCAGACGTTTCTCGGCTTCGTGACTCAACAGCACGGAGATCGCCTTTGGAACAAATTTCCAATGGGAGAAAACGAGAAATTTGGCCGGGTCCTCTGCGGATTGGGTCGGGTCTTTGCCGGCATAGAAATCGTCCGCGTGGTAGCAATAGGACGGTTTGACCCACAGGAACTTGAATTTCTTGGAATCGGGTCCGAACATTTTTTGGACCAACGTCCGAACTTTCAGATGGTCCATGCCAGATTCCGCGAGGGCGGCACCAGCATGAAGCAGCGGTTCCGGCACGGGGATATGTCGGTCCCGAAGCCGCTTTAACAGGGCATAGTGGCCATCCATGAAGGAGAGCGGCGAGGGAGCGGACTTCCAGAAGTCTGTTATGTTCCAATCGTCAATTTTCTGGCGCTGGAGAAAATTCCTCAGGCGAATGTAATGCGTCAGCTCGCCGACGGAGGGATTAACTTTTTCGGGAACGGCGCCAAACTCCTCGACCCCCTTCTTGCGACCCTCCAGATACCAATTTCTTTCGGTTCGACACATCACCGCCTTCAAATCGGTTTCAATTGCAGACTTTAGGGTTATGAGCGTCTCGTCGGGAGTGGCGAACCATTTACCCTCCATAAGCCGGTCTTTGAATTGCTGAAGATTCTGCCGTAGCCTCTTTATGGGGGCGTAATTTGGGTCTTCTTCATTTTCGTGAGCGCAACGATACAAAAACTTAAGGGTGCGAATGAACTCCGTATAGTGGTCTTCCTTTTCGTAAGAAACCGTAAACCACTTGTACGGCGTCGCCGACAAAATGAGCGCCCCCATGCCACGCCGGTCGAAAAGGCGCCCGACCACAGAATTTGGTTCATTGCTTTCCTCAAGAATTGCGGAGAAGCGTTGAAACTCATCCAAGACGATCAGGTCTGGTTCAAGAAAGTCAACGGCCACCTTGGACAAGCAATTGCGCAGCTCTCCAATCACGAGGTTGCGGTTCTTCCGGTCATGCTGACTGTCAGGGTCAAAGGTCGCCACAAAACCGTCAATGAGGTCAGCCAAACGCGTGAACTTGGCTAATTCCCTGCCCGTGCCGGGATCAATCGGCTTTATTTTGGCCCTGTCCCACTCCTCCTTGAGCCGCCGTTGAAGTTCTGTGGCCACCCGGCCGACAAATTCGCGCCGGATATGGCTAAATCTGGATCGTTCAAGCCATGATTGCATTTTGGAGGTGCAACAAAAATACACCCTCCAAGCTTGCCGGTTCACGCGCCGGCCCCAAACACGCGCAAGCAAATACAAGAGCAACCGCCGTTCCCGTTCTATCCCGGTTGCGCCGCCGACGTGGAAGGAGGTTCCGGGGGTAAACGAAAACAATTGCAAAGCAGCCCGGTCCCGCTCGCGTTGGACTTCGGCGGAACGTGTTGCCAGCAAGGTCAAGCGGGTTACTGCGGCCGAGTCGCTGTCCGGGCAGAGCTTTTCCCGGTTCTGCTCGGCGATTTCCTGATTGGAACACACATATACGACGGTGAACCCGACGCGTTTGCGCCCGCGCAAAACCTGGATCACACCGGCCGCCACCCGCGTCTTGCCCAATCCGACCTCATCGGCCAGGAGAAAGCGGCGCGAACCATTGGGGTCGCTCAGGCGCTCGACTATCCGGGCGACCGCCTCTGATTGAAAAGCAGGAGGTTTTTCAGCCATGGGAAGAGCCCCGGGTTTCGGCATGTGCGGTCTGGAAGGCATTCCAAAATTGCTGGAACTGCAAGAATTCGCTGTCCGCAGCCTTGGTGTTTCCGAATACCTGCAAGAGCTGGTCAATCTCGCCGATCCGACTGGAATCCTCGGTGCACGACTGCAGCAGCTCCTCCAGGGTAATCTCACTCAGTAAATCCCACGGTGATTTGGGATCAGTCTTGGCATGCTTGTTTTTGGTTGATGGTTTCCCTTCGGTTTTCCTGATGCCGTCGAACAGAATCGACCGCAGCAGCTTTTGAAAGCGGTCCGGCGTAAGGAACTCGTTTAACACGGCGGCATCCCGCTTCTCGCGCAAGTGGGCGAAATCGGTTTTCGCCATGACCACAAACCTTGTGTTGAGCGACGATTCGGCATGCGTGAGGTCGAGCACCATGAACTCCGTCAAACCGGCGATGCCGATACCGGCGAAGTTGTGCCCTTCATCGAGGAGGTCCGCCGCGTCGGCGAGGTCGCCCTCCTGGTTGAATTGGGATAGCGGGCAAAGCCGCAGTCGAATACCGGTCATTCGCTCAGCCAGCGTCTTTGCGCGTGTGGCATCCGCGCACCGCACGTGCAGAACCATCGTCGACAAATCGTAGTTGGCCTGCAGACGAATGCCGGTGAGGTCCTTTCGCAGTGCCTCCAGTGTTTCCTCAATTCGGTCAGTCTCGTCCTCGGCTTTCGGCGGAATGCGCTCATAGCGCTCGATCCAGCCGCGACAGGTGCCCTTGGATTCCTTGGGCACGAAAATAAAGTCATTGCAGAATTGGTCGATAGAGATCCCCGGCGAGAACACGACGGTAGCCTCACAGTTGCGTGAGTGCCATGCACTGTAGGACGCATTGGCGGAGCCAAGGAGCGTTGTCCGGCCGCTCGCGGACTCGCAGACATACAACTTCGCGTGCAGATCCATGGCGGTCGTTCCATCGTCATTGTCCCCGGCGTGCACCACGAACAAATCACTCTTAGCGGCGAGTTGGCCGTGAAACTCATCGCTCAACGCATCGAGTTCATGCTGGGTCGAAACCAGCACAAGCCGTTCAAAGCCGGTTAGAACCCGTTTGAGAAAATCCTGCCGGACGAATGGCGACACCACCAGGGCGCGCTTCCCGCTCTTCGGGAATGAGTCCCACAAGGTTCGCTCCTCCTTCCACTGCCAGGCAAATCGACACTCGTCGGACATCGGTGGCGGAAGGTCGAATTTCAGCCGGGTGAGCGATTTCTCCAAGCCGGCTAGCATCTCGCTCTTTGGGTCGGGGGACGACCGCCGAAGCCTCGCAATAAACTCCACGAGATCCCTCGCCAAAGGCGACCGGGAGGCGCCTTCGCCCTCAGTTCCATCGAAGCAGATGAATGTTTCCCAGCAGGTGCTCGTGGACAGATTGCGGCTCGCGCAGATTACTCTGATCACGGCCTTCTTGTTCAGGCATTCAATGGTCGCTTTCGGCTCATAGCGAGTGACCCACACTTTCGGATGAAAACATCCGTCCTCGAAGGAGGCATCGAGAACGATACGATCCATCAGGCTCGCCAGTTTGCCGTGTTTGTTGACGTCCGTCCCACTTATATGGCCGCCGTCCACAAACACCCGGACCCGGGCGCCCAGCCGGGTTATGGCGCGGAGCAAGGCGACCTTCGTGATGTCGTCCGACTCGCCTTCTTCCTCAGCGTCAACGAAAGCGAGCAGGACCGCGGTTAGGGCCACGAAATCCATACTGAACGTAGTCCCCACCGCGGCATTCAACCGGTAACCCGGCGGGGGCCGGAGCAGGTCGAGGAAATTGGTCCGTTCGTCCGGATTGAAGTTCATGGGCTATTTCCGCAGCGCGGTCACAATCTCGCCGACGAAGCGCCCTCCGATGCCACTGCGGTAGTCGAGCAGGTAAGGGATAAAATCCGGTTCCGTGAATTCGCGTCCGTCCAACGACTCAGGGGCTTCCCACTGACGCAGATACTTGTCCTGGCCGAGCCGGTATTTCACGGGCCGAACAGTCCGCTCACGTCTACGGATGAGTTCGCGCGCCTGGCGGTCGGCAAGAAGCTCTTTCCCCGATTTTGCGTCACGACAGAGGCGCAGCCAGGCCGCCAGAAAGACGCTGTCGTTGGGTCGCAAACGGCACATTCCCCGGACAAGAACCAGGAAGACGTCCAAATCCCAATTGCCGAGGCGTTCCTTGGTCAGGTCCCACCACTGCTCGAACGGTTCCTCAAACGTGAGTTCGCTGGTGAGCATCCCTTTCGATCTCTGTGCCTCGACTAGCAACTCGTAATACTGGAGCGTGGCACCCTTCGTGAACATGCTGAAGGCCTGGGCATGGTCGATGGGCACCTTTAGGTCGTCGGGGCACGGGGTCTCCCACGGAAAATTAAACCCCACCGGCTTCGCCTGGGTGAGCAGGTGGGCGATCAGCGATGAACCGTCTTCTGAAGCCATCGCCACGAAACCGTCCTTCAGATAGGTCGCTTCGGCGCGGGTGAGGTTGAAATCCACGCCCGGCTGAAATTCCAATTCCTTGGAAATGCCGGCACTGCCCGGCAGCAGTCGCCCGAGTTCCGGATCCCAAGTGGGCTCAACCGGCGCCGCCAAGTGAGCCAGGCCGTCATCATCCTTACGCGGCGTGGTTGCGCTGTAATAGTCAGCGAGATGGTCGAGGTAAAAAGTCAGCCCCCACTTCGGTCGATGGAATAATCCGAGCCGCTTGAGGGCGTTCCAATAAATGCTCGACGGGTAGCGCTGCAAATCGCCCTTTGCCGATGCTCCAATTACCCCGCGCTCCTTCTTTTCCGATTCGGAGTCCGCGTTCTCACGAGTCAGCAAGCTCCTCAAGCCGTCCTCCAGAATCTTCAGTCTTCGCGCAGCCTTTACGTCCGAAAGCCGCTGGCGCTCGATGCACATGAAGGTCGCAGCCACGAAGATGAGGTATCGGGTGCGGGTCATGATGGTGCTCGTCGCCGGAAAGAACACGTCCGCAAAGGCATCACGAATGCTGCCAAAACCCAGCTCGTCCAGCGTCCCCTCTGTCTGAAATTGCCGCAGGCACGCCCGGGCACGCCGCTGCTCCTCGTCACTGAGATTCAGCCACCCCATGCGAACGCTTTGGCGATTCATGCGAAGGGAATTGTGGTAGCGTTATACACCAGCTATCTTTCCGGGTGCAGTTCCTTTTGCGCCTCGACGAGGCGGCGGTTGAAATCCGAGAGCTTGCCTTCTTTCCAGCGCCGCACCTCCAGCATCGCCCGGCGAACCGACTCCGGAGAGAAATCCTTCACCCAGGATTCGTGGGTTCGGTAAGCGTCCGGCTGGCCCGGCAGCATCGCCAGGTAAACCTTCAAGGCCCCGGGATAGCGCCGTTCCAGACGAGTCAGCACGCGGTCTGTGTAGTATTGAGCCAGCCCCTCGACGAGTCCGGTTTCTGCCTTGTGAAAGGCAGAAGCAGGCCAACGACGACTTTCGATGTCTGCGCCGAGTTGGGTGTAGGCGTGAGCAAGTTCATGCGCCAGCACCACGACGGTGAGATCCTCCACGGTGCAGCCCATCCATTCCGCCACCAATCCAACCACGCCCCAGTAGAGCCGGATGCTGGCTCGATTGACGGCATACTCGTCGGCAAAGATGTCGCTCGCATCGTATTCGTAGACGCCAAGGAAGTCGTCTCTGACGGCGAGCACAACCTTCAGCGGGTCGTGCTTGTCGAGGAGCTTAAGCAACTCGTCGGCCCAGTTCTTGACGGAGGCGAGCTCCGCCTCGGTTGCGTGAACCCACCGCTCCGGCTCAGGGCGCCGCGAAAGCTCAGCCCCCAAGCGCAGCATTCCGGCAGTGCCTGCACTCGCCTGCTCGATTGCGGCGCGAAATTTCCCCAGCAACAAGATGCGCTCGAAATCGTCAGGGAAGGTCACGTTTGCCAGAATGGCTGGATGTCCGGGCGCGACCTCCACCGGCACTTGCGCTCCCGGCCTGTTTCCTTCGGCGTCTTCGGGTGTGCGCATTGCCAGACGACACTCCGTTCTGAGCGCCTCCTGCAAAACTGACCGCGTCTGGTCGCGCACCCGTTTCACCTTGGCCTCCACTTCCGAGGGCACGCGCGCGATCAAGTCGGTCAATCGAATGGGCATGATTATGCTTTCGGCAGTGGTGTGGAGGAAACAGTGATCGGCCATTCTTTAGGGAGGATGCGCGATTCATCCTTCAGGAGGTAATGCTTCGCACTGTGGCTGCGACTAATCCTGATGAACATTTCGCGATCGTTGGCCGGTGGGTCATAGTGGATGAAAGTCTCGACGCTGCGCAAATCAACGCCTTGAAGCGCAATCGCTGTGCATACCAAGATTCCACCCTGACTCACGAATCCGCTCAAAGAAGTCTGAAGCTCATCAGATGTCTGATCACTCGTAAAAAGCCATACTTTGCCCCCACGTTTGGTGAGGATTGTCTTCAGGTAACTTGCCGTGGCCTTGGCCACGCAAAAAATGCAGATACCGGAGTTTCCTTCACGGCCTTCACGCTGCAATCTACCCAAGAGGCTTTCCAGTGAAGTGCGTTTAGAATCCGTCGTAAGCAACTCGATCTGGTCCACTAGCGTGCTTAGCGCGACCATCGCGCTACCTTTGTTCTTCCAGACCGCCCTCGAGGGTGCGGCGGAGTCGTCCGATTCGACCTCTCCATCGAAGCCCTCCACCCCGAGTGCGGACAGAAAATCGGACGCATCGTGAGCAAGCGAATTTCGCAGGCGCCGGATTGTTTGCTCCAACGCAAGTGGGCTCGACGCCGCGCGCGTTAAGAGGATATTTTTGACCATCCGTGCGCTCTGGGTGGAAGAAAACTCCTCTGTTAGCTTTAGGAGATTTTCAACCAACTCGATCTCGGCGCCACTACGCCGGTAAGAAACAGCGCTCAAAGTGTTTGAGCTAGCGGGGAAAACTGGCTTTCCGTCCCAATCCTTCAGTTCTGAGATGATCCATTCCGTGCGGCGAATGCCCTTGATCAGGGACGCGATGGATTTCAATTCCGGTATCGGTGTCACCATTAACACCCGATTGAAGCAGCGCTCTCTGAGAATGGTTTTCAACAATGTCCAGCGCGCCCGACCGTAAAGATGAACTTCCTCAAGGATGACGAGATCCCACTCCGTGGAGCAGAGGTGGTGCAGGACGTCATCTTGCCGTGCCGTGTCCATGCCCATGACGACGACTGCCGGGGCGGGCCAAATGGGCTTGCCCTTCTCGGCTTCCGCCTCCAATTCCCGCAAGTTGCGTCGGCTGCCGAGAAGGATACGGCTTAAGGGGAGGGCTTGGGTCAGCTCGTGTTCATACATAGCCGCCAAGGCGCGAGGTCCAACAACCAGAATCCGGTGCTTTTGATTTGCTGCGGCAATTTGCTTTGCGATGAACATCGCAGTGTGCGACTTCCCAGTTCCTGGGCTCGCAACCAAGAGATGCCTTACGGGAAGGGGTGCTTCGAGAAGCTCAACAACCAAGCACGCTTGATGAGGCGCGAGGCCCTGATTCCGATACTGAGTCATATCTACTTTGCTATTCATGGGTGTTGCTCCTCAGCTTCGCGTCAATGGCCCCTGCTTTGCTCAGAAGCCATTCTCGGTAGTCGGCCAGACGCGCGTATTCGTCGTCCCACGTGAGGTCGCGTTTGAAGTGGAAAACGATATTGCGAAGCTGCCGGATATCATCGAGTTTAGCTTCCACGACTTCCCGCGTTCCACCCAAGGAAGACTGGAAGTGTTTCCAATTATCGGGATGGCAGATGAGGACGATGTAGTCATTGAACACCATGTCGATTAGCGTGATCGAACCGGCCTTCTTGGTATATTTCGCACCAAGGCTCGCGTTGATGCACGCCCGCAGATTCAAATCGTTCACGGCAGCCTGAATCAACGCGCGGACTGCCAATTCAATTTCCGTGAGAAGCACAAATGGGCTGGCGATTCCGTAGAGGTAGCGCAATACGTCCATGGGCGTGACAATTCCCTGGAGCCGATCCGGTTCGCCGATCAAAATGGCGTTGTCACGGTCCAACTGGTCAAAAAGCGTTGCGAATTCGTCGCTCGCCTTTGCGAAGTGAATCTTTTCGTAGCAATCGTCGACCAGCAATTCACCGACCTTGCTCGCGGTAAGGTTGAGCCGAATAACCCGTTCTGAGAAGGAGCGATACGAAAAGACGCCCACAACATGCTCGCCGTCGACGACTGGAATTTGGGAATACCTGTGCTTCCGCATAGTCTGTAAAGCATCCGCGACCTTGTCGCCGGGTGAGATTTTTACGAGCACCTGGGTCTCTGGCAACACACGGTTGAGTCGGTGAAAAATCTGACTGATCGTTTTCTCCTTCGCCGGAGAAACCTCTAGTTCGCTGGATTTCAGGGTTGTCATGGGCTCACTGTTTTGGCGGATGACAGCAGCGCGCGTCGGCGGGGGGCGGGTTGAGGCGGGTTTGGTAGGGGGTGCCGGTGCGGATGGAGGCCTGGAGGGCGTCGTAGATTTCGAGGATGGTGTCTTTGGTGAGGTAGCGGCCGGGCTTCACCACTTCGCCGGCGGTGTTCTTTTCGGCGGTGCGGGCCTCGTCCTTGCGCTTCACGATGGGGAAGGTGTCCAGGATGTAGGCCACCGCGTGGCGCGGGGTGGGGAACGCTTTGGTCAACGCTTCGGGTTGTTTGCTCCACTCGGCTTCGGTGCCGAGGTAGAGGTGGAAGAAGGCGGCGTCTAGCTCGCAGCGGAGCAGGGAGCGGCGCTCCTCGTCCCAACGGAACGGCGGGCCGGACCAGCCGCAGTCCTGCGCGAATGCCTCCAAGTCCCACGCCGTGTAGGTGAGTTCCAAAACTCGCGGCAACAGCCAGTCGAGCAAAGTTTGCGTTCCCGCAGACCATGAACACATTCCCTCGAATGCTGACGGCGGGAGAATAGGAAGCTGTTTAATGATGAAATAGTTTAACGTCAGCCCGCTTATTTTCTGCCTAACGCAATAGTCTAGCGCGAAGGAGTTCATGCAGCCCGCGAGAACGGCCGCACTCTTTGCGGACGTTGACGGATACAGAATGAAAATCTTATCTGCGACACCACCGAAGGGCACTGCGCTACAGACCAACGTTCGAACGTTCGCAACTGCTCCACCCACAGCTCTCCAACCAAGAAACCAAGCGTGATTCCAATTCGATGGCTTCTTCGATATACAGTCACTTTCCTTCACGTAATGCCGTGAATACACAACCGTGGTCGGGTCTTGCTTTTCGCTTTCCTCCAAATGTTCCGACTTTCCACGGATTCTAGCTCCTGTTTCTGGAGCGAGAGAATTTGCGTAGCGATGGTCGAAAGATTGAATCATTTTACCCTCGTAAAGTGGGTAGAATGTATCTGAACCGGTGCGGTAGCGATTCCCATGGACCGCAAGTGCTGACTGTTTGAGCGAGTCAATTGATACGAACAGGTGGGAGTCTGTCGTGGTGTTGAAGAGTCCTTGACTGAATGACACTCCCCACTTGTCACCGTCCACCTTTCCCTCTGTGACGAATATTGGAATCCGCCTGTAAACCATCTTGGTAATCTCGGCATCTTTCACTGAGCGAAAGACTGGGCAAGTGTGTGTGTTTGGATTGAGGAGTAAAATATCGTCTGGACTCAACGCAAAGACCTTTTCAGGCATCGAAAGCTCGTTTGCTTGGACGGCAGCGAAGGCAAATCGGGCGACTTCTGTAATTTTTCCGCCGCCTCTTGTCGCCGTAAATAGACAAAATTTAGCGTTGCGGTCTACCCCTAGAAACAACTCTTCCGTGTTTGAGAAGTCATAGAGGCTTACCAGAGATTTTCTACTGACGATGTCTTGAAAGAAAAACTTTGTTGTGTCATCAGTCGCGATGCCCGTTGGAAGGACTGCTCCCATTTGCCCATCGGGATTCAAGAGGGAGCGCATGAGTTCAGCGAAAACAGCGAAGTGATTGATTCTGCCTCGGCCGCAAAACGGGAAGCGTCCGCTGTTTCCTAAGAAGTGGCTCGCTCCGTCGTGTTGTCGGAGGGCGGCTTCAAATTGAGTCCATAGCAATGGGTCTTCTTGCTTGAGACTTTCAATAATTGCCTTCCGCTTTGCGCCTGTCGCCGCATTCGCAATCTCCGGTCGCCTCTCGGCGAACCATTCCTTTTCCTTCAATTCTGTATGTTCCCATGGTGGATTGCTGAGGCTGACATCGAACCCGCCTTGCGCGAACACTTCGGGGAACGCGAGGTGGAAGTGAAAGAATTGGTATTGGTCGGCCAATCGTTTGACTTCGGCAAGCAGGCCGTGGGGCAGCGCTCCGCCTTCAACAAAGTCGCGAAGGTGTTGCGTGGTAATGCCGATTGGAATTTCCAAACCCGCGCGGCTCGGAGTTTTGGCTTTTGTGCCTTTCGTTTTGGGTAGTTCCTCTGTGCCACCGAACAAACCACCTTGCGTTACCAAAGGCTGAGATTCGAGTGAGGCGGTTACCTCAGATTTGAGATTGGAACTTTCAGACGCCGAAACGGGGAATTGTTTTTTGATGACGAAGGCGGCGCACCAAAGGTTGGCCAAGTCCCAGGCTTTCTGAAAATCGTAGTTCGACTGCGCGTTGCGGAAGGCGGCTTCCTTGCGCTGGATGTCCTCGGGCCGGCTGTCCGCCATGTCATCTATGGCGGTGGCCGCCTGAAACAGTTTGTTACGGATGTCAGCTTCGTCTTTGACGAACCACTCACCAAGTTTGGGGTTTTCGCGCTTGTTCTGTTTCTTCAGCGCGGCACAGGCTTCTTTGTCGTCACCTTCAATGGCTTGGAAGGCTTCGTCGGGAATCCCGCCCTTGATGAGACCGGGGGTCGCGCCGAGCAGGCTGTTGCCGCAGCGGATGTGGTGGTCGAGAAAGGAAAGTGGTTTGCCCGGCTCCATCGCCAACATCCAGAGGGAGACCTTGCAGAGTTCCACGGAGAGCGGATTGATATCCACGCCGTAGAGACAGTGACTGACGACATCGCGCAGGGCGTGGCGTTGGACATCGGGCGAGAGAGCTTCCTCACCCGCGCGGATTTCAGCGAGTCGCCGGGCCAAACGGTGGGCGGCGCCAATCAGGAAGTGACCGGAGCCAACGGCTTTGTCGCAGACCTTGATGGAGAGCAGAGCTTTCTCTGCTTCCGGGCCCTTCTTTCCCGCAAGGCGTTCTTCGATGACCGGATCGAGGGCGGAGTCGAGCAGGCATTGCACCAGGCTGTCGGGGGTGTAGTAGGAGCCGGTGGTTTTGCGTTCGTTCCCGGCGAGTTGGGCGTAGCTAAACGTGAGCTTTTCGCCCTCGGGAATAATGCGCGGGCGGAGTTCCAACAGCGATTCATAGACGGAGCCGAACTCTTCGACGTCGAGTGCGCCGTAGTTGACCCGCATGCGGACATTGGTGTCCGGATGGGTAAACGTGGAGAGCCGGTTCAGCGTCTGAAGGAGAGAGCGATTGTCCAACTGGTATTGGAACAGGTGTTGAAGGCCTTCCTCGCGGAACAAGAATGAGCCGAGCGGGGCGATGCCGAGCGGGAGTCCTTTACCGCCATCCTCGTAAAGGCGCAGGGTCTGGTGCATGGCCCGCCAGAGGTCGTGGGCTAGACGATCTGCAAGCTGGGGCCGATCGGCGAGCCGGCGCAGACGTTGGAGCGAGTAGTAGTCGCGATAGAGCTGGCGTTGCCGCAGGGTCGCAGTCGGCGCGTGATGGAGAACGCGTTCCTCGATGACCAGGACGAAGAGCGTGCGGTAAACCCAGCGCAGAAGATTTTGATGTAGTTCGTTGGCGCGGGCTGGTTCTTTCCTGAGTTGTTCCACCAGGCTGGTGTTGGCCGGATGAGCGAGCAGGCCATTCGCCACCGTCTGCATGGAGTAAGCCACGGCGGCGGCCAGGCCATCGCGAATGCGGGAGCCGGAGTCCACGGATTCCTGGTGATACTTCTCAATGACGGAGCCGGAGGCATGGGCGCGATTGGCCGGCATCCGGGTGGCGTGGAGCAAGCGGAACAGGATGGCGAAGTCGGCGTAGAGGTCTTCCTCAAAGATGCGATTGAGATCGAACTCCAGGAACGACAGTTTGATCAGGCGCGAGGAATCCCGCAGCAGCCGGAGCTGGCGACCGTTGGTGATCAGGCCGTAGCTGTGCTCGGTGAGATTGAGGTATTCCTGAACGAGGGCGTGCGAGGAAATGCGGGGGCCGCCGGAGTCGCGCTTCTTCTCCAGACTGTCGTGCCAGCCCATGATGTGGAGCGGGAAGCCGTCGCGGGAAATGTCGCGATGGGAGATGGCGTAGGATTTCCCATTCACGGTCTCGGCCTCGGTCTTCTCCGGCTGATACCCAAGGAGGGCTAGCAACGGGATGATGAAGAGATTGCGCGTCTCGGAAACGCCGGACTGGCCTTCATGGAGGGCGGCGATCTTGGCCTGGTAGCCGGTCCAGAGCGCCTTGGCGGAAGCCCAGGTGGAAGCGATCTCGTCCTTCACCTTGGTGGAAGGGTCGAGCCCGAAGTCGGCGGGCTTCTGCGAATGCTTGTCCTCTCGGGCGATGGCGTCGAGCAGGTCCGCCGTGAGGATGGCGCCTTCGAGGCGGATGGAAGGGAAGGTCATGGCTAATCAATAAACAGTGGTCATTGGTTAGCGGAAGCAGAACCATCGGGTTGCGAGAGCAATTCCAAGTATTCACCTAGGGACTGTGAAGCATCTGTTTTCCAGGCATTGTTTCCATTTATATTGTTGCCAACAATTGTCGCGGCGGCGGCTGATGGTGCGGAGAAAGGGTAATCCACGGCGAAAGTGAGCTTGTCCGGGGCACCGGACTTCGGAATAAGGACACCCTGCTCGATCAGGTTCTGACGGAGAATCGCATATCCGCCCTTGAAGTTATCGCCAGGCTTGGCAACCGCATCGGAACCCGCCTTGACCACAAACCCTTCGTCAGAAAGAAACCCGTTGGCTACGAGATCCTTTGTGGGCTGGATAAGTTTGAATTCCACGAGAACGCTTTGCTTTGAACCGACTCCTGCGCCATCCGCCGCTTTGTGCGAGAAAGATAATGTCGGCGACGAAAAGAAATCGTAGCCAGCGGTTTGAGCAATGAGTTTCAGATCCTCGTAGAACTCACCCACGGTCGCCAGCTCGCCCTTCGGCAATGCCGGGTGATCAGGGGTTGCGATGTTCGTGACTGAGACGCGCTTGGATTCGCGGGCCGCACGGATCAGGGTGGCCTCAAGCCACCCCACCTGACTGGCATTGAGGTTTTGATCTTTGCTCGTGAACAGCAACAGCGACACGACCTCAAAGTCGAGTTTCTCCGGGTGCTTTTGCACGCGTTCCGCAACATTTTCACCTCGTCCAATGTATAGCTTCTGCACCGCATCTTTCGTTGCTCCACGAACCAAATAGACGCCGGGCTTTTGAACCTCGGTCCAATCTTTTGACTCAAGCTCTATGATTCGAGTGACGGGAATTCCGAGGGCTTGAATGGTGCGGTTTACGATCTCGTAAAATCGCGGCCCGGAACTGGTCCCGTCCGGCAGGAACAAGCGAAGTTGTCGGCCTTGTGGCATAATTATTTTGAGGGTAGAAGCACGTAGATTCCGAGAATATCCATGGGCAGCACCGGGTAAACGACCTGATAGCGGCGTTTGTCCACGAGTTCGCAAAACCGTTCGTGCGCCTCGACGAGCTGTTTACAACGGTCTTCCGCTAGCAGATCGAATTGAGGGCGGAGCTGGTCGGTCGTGGCGGCCGCGTCAGTGATGAGGCGCTGACGACGTTCCAAGGTTAGTTCCTCACCCGCCGGGCGGGCGGATTGGAGCAAGTCGCGGGCTTCCTTGGGACTGAGGTAGTCGTTCTCCGCTGGCTCGCCCCGGTAACCCCAGATGAGCATTTCCTCGGCGACGAGCTGGCTGGCCTTTTTCTTTTCCTCGATGACGTTGCGAACGCGGAACAGGAGCAGCGTGGTTGGCTTTACGACCGAGGAGGAACGCAGCGCGGAAGCGCGGGAGGCCGACAGCTCATCACGGTTGAGCGAACCAGCGAGGACAAGCTGGCAGAGCTGTTCGACGAAAGTATGGTTGCGGCCCAGATACGCCACTTTGGCCGGCGTGGGAGAATGAAAGCTGACGGCGAGCTTCGCTACGTCGGGCAGCAACGACTTGAGCGAGGCGGGCAGGTTCTCCGTGTAGAGCTGATAGGCGTTGTTTGGGCCGATCTTGACGGAATCCATTTGCACGCCCAACAAGCCGCGCAGCGTCTCGACGACGAACATCTCCACCGCCTGCGGATTGCCGATGGCTGCGTCGGTGTCCTGCAAATCCTTTTCGATCTCCTGCGCCTTGATGGAGTGCTGGGCAAAAATGGACCGCGTGGCCTTGGCCAATTCCTCGGAGCGGTTGAACTGATCGGTGATTTCGCCGTCCAGTTCCTTGGTGCGCGAGGCCTCCATGAAATCGAACTCCACCTGGGATTTATCCTTGGCCGGGGAGTAGGCGTCGTTCAACAGGAGCGACTGGGTGATGGTATCGATGACGCTCTGGCTTTCGCCCGGAAAAGCCACGGTGGCGCCGGTGGACTTCTTGATGGCTCGGACTTTGCGCAGAATTACATTCAGGACCACGCCGTCCACGGGGTTGTCCTTGGAGTAAAGCAAGAGAGCCTTGACGGTGTCGGCGGTCTGACCGAAGCGATCCACGCGGCCTTCGCGTTGCTCAAGGCGGTTGGGATTCCACGGCAAATCGTAATGGAAGACGGCAGTGAAGAGTTCGTGGAGATTGATGCCCTCGGACAAACAATCCGTGGCGACTAGAACGCGTTGATCACTGGTCTTCATGGCGTCAATCCGTTCGCGGCGAACTTCGTCGGGATCCTCCGAGGTCACGACCTGGACGTTGATCTTTTTGGGCAGGAGTTGGGCGAGACGCTCGCCCACGTATATGGCTGTGGGAATGTATTGGCAGAAGATGACGGGGTTGAACCCTTCGTTGAGCCAGGCCTTGATGGTCCTGGCGGCCGTCTCGATTTTCTGATCCTCCTTCCCCTCCGCGATGGCGGTGAGCGATTTCTCCAGCCGGCGCAGCGTGTTCTTCTGGGAGTCACTCCACGTTTGCGACGCCATGAGTTCTTCCGGGAGGCCATCATCCGCGACGGAGTCGCCCGAGTCGGCAAGCGGGTTACCGGGGAGCTCCCCGACGACCTGCTCGGCATCCGAAAGTTTGGATTGCCGATTTCGGAGCATGTAGATGCCGGCGGCCGGGCTGGACATCACCCCGCGTAACAGGCCGAGCGCTGTCCAATAATGAACCCGGCGGACCTGGTCGCGCACGTCGCCGGAGATGAGCTTGCGGGCGAAGTCATAGAGCTCAGCGAAGAATACGGCGTAGGAAGGGCTGAGATCGTAATTGAGTTCGGCTGCTTCACGGGTGGGAAACGGTGTGTCACCGTCCATCCACTTGGAGACGTCACCACGGCGGCGCTGGATGTAATGCCGAGCCAGTTCGCGCCGCTGCTTTTGGTCGGTCTGCGTCAGGTCGAGCGCGGAGAATTCGGGCCGGACCAAGCCGAGGAGGGAACGAAACTCCTCGTTCTTGCCGCTGTGCGGGGTGGCCGTGAGGAGGACCAGATGGCGCCCGGCTTTGGCCGAGAGGTCTTTCACCAGGGCGTGCCGCTGCTGTTGATTGGAGGTGGCTCCCTGCGGGCAGGCGCAGGTGTGGGCCTCATCGACGACGACCATCTCGGGCGCTTCCTCGATGAAGACCGCGCGGCGGCTGTCGGACTTGATGTAATCAATCGAGATGATCTGAAACGGGTAATATTGATAGACGGAGGTGTCGCCGACGATCTCGCGGTCCAGCCGGGCCTGGGTGCTGGAACGGATGATGACGGCGTCCATGCCGATCTTTTCGCGAATTTCCCGCTGCCACTGGTCGCAGAGATGCGGGAGGCAGACCACGGCGTAGCGTTTGATGATCCGGCGCTCCAGCAGTTCCTTGATGATGAGCAGAGCTTCAATGGTCTTGCCGATGCCAACGTCGTCCGCGATGAGCAGCCGGGTCACATCCTGGCGGAGCGCCATGATCAACGGAACGATCTGATAGGAGCGGGGGCGGAACGAGAGCTTGGCGAGACAACGGAACGGACCGGAACCGTTGCGAAAGGAAAGCCGGGCGGCCTCGTAGAGGAGGCGGGCATTGGCGATGTTGCCCAAGTCCTCTGGCGCGGGCTTGGGGAACTCGGCTTTCTTGGGCAGGTCTTCGTTGAAGCCCAGCGGCAGAAAAATGCCGGTGGTTTCATCGTCGCCGCCACCGAGGGGCTTGATGACCAGCAGCTCTTCGGGCGTTTCTGACGGTTGAACGATCCAATCCCGGCCCCGCAGGCGGACGAGGGAGCCGGGCGAGAATGTTGCAGTGGCGCTCATCAGCGAACAGGTTTGAAGATGTCGGGGTATTTGGCGACGAACACGTCGAGGCTGTCCTTGTAGTTGTAAACAATCACCTCGTCGCCCCGATCCTTGATGGCCTTTCGTTTGACGACATCATCGGCCTGGACGGCAGGATCGTCATGTGGGGTTCCGTCGCAGAACACCCAGGTATCGGGGCGGTAGAAAAAGTCGGGCTTCGCATAAATGCCGGGGACGGATTTTTGCGCCTCGTCGGGCAGCCGCAGATTCTTTTTGTGGAGATAGCGCACGAACGTTTCCTCGGTGGAGGAGTTGGGATCCAGGTGCGACAGGAGACGCTTGAACTGCGCGTCGTAATCCTCGTCCGGTGCGGAGTTGGAACAATCCAAAGAACAGGTCAGCAGCCGGGCCAAGGCGTCCTTGATGGAAAAGCGGTCGAGGTCGAGGTGGTGCGGTTGATTGTAATAACTGAGGAGGTCGTCGTAGGTGGCCTTGGGTTTCTCGGCGTTGTCAAAGTCGCAAACGGTGATGGCCATCTGGATGACTTCGTTGAAGACCTTCGGGTCATCCACCATGGCGGAAAGCACGCCCAGGCTGCCCTCGCTGGCCTCGTAAAAGAGAATGTTGGGGGCCTCCTTGCTGCCCATGGCGTAAACGCCCAATTCCTTGGGCTCGATCTGGAAGCGAAGTTCGATGGCGCGTTTGAGGGCGTATTGCAGGGAGAGCACGCCAATCGAACCCAGGGCGAGCGCCTCGATGGGCTGTAGATAGAGGGCGTCAGCGGTAGTCTCGGTGTAAAGCTGGACGCGCTTGGATTCCTCGGGCTCCGGGCCATCGTCCCGCGGATTCCAAAGTCCGGATTCCAGTCCGATGCGATAGCCGATTTCGGTTTCGCGACGATCCTTGCGCGAAAGCTGGATCAGGCGTGCGGCCGGCAGGTAGGACATTTTGAGGAGGGTCTCACCGCCGTGCTGGACCAGCGCCCGGCGCATCTGGGATTTGTCCCCGCCATCCAGCGAGAAGTAGGTCGCCGTGTCAAAACCCTGGCGGGAGCGTTCTTCCTCCTCGCAGGTGATGTGTTCCCGGCGGCGCGCGATCATTTCGGTCAGCGCGAGCAACGGGGTCACCTCCGTCTTGTTCTTCGGCTCCGAAAGGTCGGTGCCGGTCAGGGGGCAGGTCTCGATGGTTTCCTGGCCTTGATCGAGCCAGTAGCCGGAGGCATTGCAGACGCGCGCACTACGGAGGTTGTCCTCGACGCTGGGCACGACCGCCTGCGAGATGACGTATTTCTGCCCGTTGTAATAGATGACATTGCGCGGCCCGAATTCGCGCAGGGCGATGAGCCGGGGCCGGGAGATGAACTCGCCCTTCTCATGTCCATCGGTCAGGAACGCGCGGATGGGAAGGCGGGTGAAGTTGTAGCCGGGAAGGAATCCCTCCGCAGCCAGGTAACGAAACACGTAGAACTCCGATTGCTCGCCGCCTTTTTGGAACTCATTCCGAAGGAGATCAATCTGGCGCTGGCCCTGGAAGATTTCGCGCTTGGCCCGTTTATGCTCGTCGGTGGTGGTGGCATAGAGGCCCGAGTCGAGGACAGCGGTGGCCTTGTTGAGGGTGGCCAACGCCTCCCGATAGAGGATACGCCACCGGTCCATGGTGCGATCCAACGTTTCGGGGAGATTCTTCAGCTGCTTGGCCAGCCAGGCATCATCGCACCAGGCCAGGCCGGGATTGGCCGGCTTATCCACCAGAACCTGTTTGAAGTGCTGGACTAGCAGTTCAATGGTGGACTCGTTCAGCGTGATGGCGGAAAGGATGTCATCGCGGAGCGGCAACGTCGGTTTGCCAATATCAATGATGTCGAGGGCTGACTGGCGGACGTTCTGGAGCCCGACCCGGGTCATGAAGGCGGCGTGGAGGTGCGAGCGGATCAATTCCCGATTGGTGATGTCGAGGCGCGGCGGCTCGACCGCGCCCGCGACCAAGTCCTGGCGGTGATTGAAGTAGTGACGGTCGTGCGGTGAATACGCGGAGCAATACGCGAACACGAGGGCGGCCTGACCACTGCGGCCCGCCCGGCCACTGCGCTGGGCGTAGTTGGCGGGATTGGGCGGAGCATTTCGCATGTGGACAATGCTCAATTTACTGATGTCGACGCCGAGTTCCATGGTGGGAGAACAGAACAGGGCGCTGAGCGAGCGGGCGTTGATCTTGGCGAGGTCGGGGACCTGCTTGTCGCCGTTGGCGATGGTCCACTCTGCCCGGAAGCGCTCTTCCCGATCCACGCGATCCTCATTGCTGAGCTGCCCGGTATGGTCCGCTCCCTGGAGGTTCTTGAGCTTGCGGAAATCGCTTTGGTAAAGCTCGCGGAAGAAGGCGTTCGGTTTTTCTTCGAGCGTGTGATAGCTCCGCTGCTTGACGGCATCGCGGCGGATGTTTTTGCCGTCGCCCACCTTCCAGATCAGCTTCTCGAGGATCAGACGATAAACGGGGGTGGGTTGATTGTCCGCGTCCCGCAACTCCTGGCTCTCAATGTAACCACAGGCCTTGAGGGCGGAGAGCAGCGCGTCAATCATGGCCTCGTAGCCGTCGCGCGACAGATCCACGTCCAAGGACTGCAACTTGGCGTAATGCTTCAGATATTTTCCCAGGGCGCTGGTCAGCCCGAGGGAGCTGGTTTGAATGGTGTTTCTCCGGTGAAGGCGTTTGCGCCGGAGTGCGCCCGCCTCAATCTCGGCTTCGGACTTGATGGTCCATTCGGGGCGGAGCTTGGAGCGGATAATCTGAATGTTCTCTGAGATCGAAGCCGCGCCGAGCCAGGTCTTGGACGTGATGGCGTATTCCAATCGGAAGTAATCAAGGACATCGCGGAGCAGGTCGGCACGAAGCTCGTTGCTCAAGTCCCGGAAGAGGGGCACTGTTTTCCAACCTTCGGTATAGGCGGCGTTCTCCAAGCGATCGGTGTAGTCGATTTCGAGCAACGCACATTTTTCCAGATTCGGAAGCACGACCCGCCAGCCGCGCCGCAAGTCATGAATGGCCTGATAGGTGAGGTATTTCTCCAGGCAGTCGTCGATGGCCTTTCGTTCAGAAGGGAAGGCCGATGGATTGTCCGAATAAACCGAAAGGTCCAGGCTCAGGCTTTGGCGAATGTGCGCCCCGAGTTGCGTCGAGTTGAGCGTCTGGCCCGGGGCGTCCTGCAAGGCGAAGAAGATGGCCGAGCGAACCCGGACAATGCGGATGAAGTCATTGAAATGACCGGACTGCAGCGCGGCGTCCTGGCGATTGTCGGTGAAGCTGAGGAGCTTTTGGTCCTGGATCGGAAAGCCCGCTTCCGCCAGTTGCGTCAGCAAAATAAAGGAAGTGATGGTGGTGGAGGTGCTGCGCCCTTCGTTGCCCAGAGTCGTCAGCTTGGTCCGCTCGTTGGTATTGCCTTCAAAAAACAATCCGGCGGTGGGATCGAACAGCAGTCCGGCTTTGGCCGCCGACATGAACCAGCCCTTCAAAGGGCAGTCGCCCGAGGAAGCGACCGAATAAGTGCCGTGGCGGTTGTAGTAGATTTCCCGCGGTGCCCGGGCCTGAAAGTCCTGCTTCAGCTTGAGACCGGCCGCAGAGAGGTTGGTCCACGACGCGGGAAGCATGGCCAAGTCTTCCTGAGACCCAGTCCAAAACACGTCGTCCTCCTGCTGCGAGTATTCGGGCAGAATGTAACCGAAGTCATTTCCTTCCCGCGCCTCCGTATCGTTGAACTCACGGGGCAGGAACCGGGCGTTCTGCTGGTCCACGTGAACACAAATGTAAGTGCGTCCGGAGGCCCGGCTGAAGACATGCGGGAAAACGAACTCGTTGTCCGCGCCCTCGTAGATGCCGGGCTCCAGCGTGACGGTGCGCGCGCCCGGCAGCCCCAGCGTGGCGTAAACGCTGCCGGTCTGAGCGAAGAACTGGTGAAGCTTGAACGGCAGGCACGTATAACGCTCGCCCTGGTCCGTCTGTCGTTTGTTCACCGCCGCAATCCAACTGAGGAGGCCGAGGATCTGGGCGGTGGCCTTTTCCTGCGGCATGGGAGCGGCTGCCATCAGAGCCTGGATCAAATCCCCCGCCGTGGTCGGCTGGCACCGTCGCAGGCCATGCTCGGTCTCGGTGATGGCAGCCGAGTTTTCGAGCCAGATGGCCAAGGGATGCGCCTTGAGTGCGCCCAGCCCCTGATCCAAGGCGATCGGGGCGGCGAGCTGATCTCCACTTGGGAGGGATCCAGTCCATGACAAAGAACGCTCCAGTTGTTCGCCAATGATTTGTTCGGCAGCGATAGGCTCGCCAAAAACCTTGGTGGCGACCTCGGCCACAGCTTTTTTCTGGTCCGCAAAAGTGCCCCTCGTGGACATCGTGGCGGAGGTGCCCATGCACATGACGGAACTCTGGGCGAGGGCCTTGATGCGCCGGATCAAGTAGCTGACATCCGCTCCCTGCCGACCGCGATAAGTGTGGAGCTCGTCAAAGGCGAGAAACTCAAGGGTTTTGAAAATGGAACTGCGCAGCTGCTCTTCCGCGGCGCGGGTCAGCAGCAACTCCAACATCATGTAGTTGGTCAGGAGAACGTCGGGTGGAGAGGAGATGATCTGCTGGCGAACCTCGTTTTTCGTCTGGCCGGTGTAGGCGTTGAAAGTGATTGGAAACGCCTGGCCAGCCGAATTCTTTTGGTAGGCCTCGGCGTATTTCTTCAACTCCTCCATCTGGGAATTGATGAGCGCGTTCATCGGATAGACGATCAGCGCCTTGACCCCTTTCCCGGGGCCGGTTGAGAACAGGCTGTTGAACACGGTGCCCAGGTAGGTGAGGCTTTTCCCCGAGCCGGTGCCCGAGGTCACAACAAAACTCTGTTTTTTCGACCCGAGGCGGAGAGCCTTTTCCTGATGCCAATACAACTGATAGCCTGCGAAGAGTTTTTCCAGTTCAGGGCGCAGGACAGCTTCCTTGACGAGCGCCTGGATGGAACTCCCGATCTTGTAAGCTGGGTTAAACTGAATGAGTGGCTCGGGCCAGAGCTTTCCGGAGTCCAGTTGCAAGCTCACCCCCTGCCTGATGTCATCGTCGCGGATGTCGATGAAGCTACGAATGTAGCGTTGATAGCGATCAACAGCGCCGCGATGCAGGGTTAGGATATCCATGGCGAACGATTGGATTGGATCCAACACCCTACAAGGCGGAGCCGATTCACCCCATTCGCTCGAACGCCTATCGCTGAGGTATTAGCTCTCGCCGTATGCCGTCTCCGAGGACTCGCGATGACAAAAGGACGTCGAAAGTAGCCCGGGTCCTCTGCAATCCGTTGGAAGTGAAGTGAGTGTGCTTTCATTTGGCTCTTACCGTCAGCCTCATCCCAGAAACAGTGAACGGGAGGGAGGGGTTCTTGGCAGCCGCCTAAAAAGAACTTGCTGCCTACTGAATCGTCGACGCCGAATTCGCTCCCGTTGCCCCAGAAAGGACGGAGGCTTAAGGAGTTGTGGTAGCTGAAGCCCATTTTCTTTCCTCAGTGTTGTCGGTGGAGATTGTGGTGGCTGCGGGACGGGAGGGCAAGGATTCCCCTTTCTGAAATGTGGCGTCGTTCACCGCTTCTTCCCTCCCCGCAATCGCTTCCCGTTCGACTCGTTGAGTGCCAGCTTTCCGTTGGCTGCACTAACCTGTTTTGCACTCGGCAGTTGAGGAGCCACCAACTGAACGACCCTCCACCTGCCCCGTTCGAACAAGAAACCAGGGAGCGTCAGGAGATCAGCGTAGACGAACATCGCGTAATCAGCCTGACGCGCGTGCTCCGATAGTCGATAGTTCTTCAGGTTCGACTTGGGGACGAATGGGAAGAAGCGTATCGAGCGCTGGTGCTGGCGATTCTCTGTCCAGAGGAATTGGACGATTAAGGCCGGAACCAAAAAACCGGACTTCAACACCTTGCTCATGATGCCCCAGCCAGCCCCAAACACGGTGTTTTTCGGCTTGGAATGAGCTGTCTTCACTTGGGCACGAAAAACACAGCCGGTGCATTGAACATCGTAGAGCGGGTAGTTGCGAGGCAAGCCTTGGAGGGGCTTTCCGCAGTTTGGACACGGCACATTATCGACGATGTATTCTTCGCCGGCGTCTCCTCGCGACTTGGTTTTGCTCA
>JBDKKQ010000238.1:0-6104 GCA_039796015.1 Verrucomicrobiota bacterium | reverse complement strand
CGGCGGCTTCTTCACACTCCCCGGCAGTACCAACGCCGTGGGGATCGCTCGCTGGGACGGCACCCGCTGGACCGCCCTTCGCAACCAGGACGCGTATCTGGGCCTCGAGGACAACCATGTGCGCACCCTCGCCTGGGCCGACGGCCGCCTGTACGCCGGTGGCTATTTCCTGAGGACCGGCGACCGACGTGATCTCCGGCATTTCGCCGTCTTCGACGGTGCCTGGAAATCGCTCGGAAATCCGGTGCTCACCGTGGACCCCCAGCTGGGAGTCTACCTGTTCAACGTCCTCGGACGCCCCTACGTCGTCGAATCGAGCGATGACTTGGTCGTTTGGAGGGAACGCTTCCGGTACCAGCAGACCGATGAACCGTTGTTGGTGCCAAAACCGCCAGGCGACACGTCCGACAGGCGGTTCTACCGCATCGTTGTTCCTTGAGCTGGAACCCCCCTCGAATGCAATGGATTGAAGGGGCTTGCTTTGATGCCTCTTTCAGAGCGGGATGTTATGGCAATCCACATTCTGTTTTCCATGAACTCAAAGGTGGGCAGTTCCCAACGATCCGACGGGGCGTGTTCGGACGGCCAATCAGGCTCGTCTCGGACCCCTGAGACACTTTGGACGCTGATGGTGGTCCCCGCTTCCCATGGTTCTACCGAGCACTTGGGATTACTTTTTAGGACCTACAAAGACGCCGTCTGCAACCTGATTCGGAATCATCGGTCTGGGCTATCGCCGGAGGGGGTGGAAGAGCTCTATCAGGAGTTTGTACTCGTGTGTCTCCGACGAGATTTTCTGCTCAAGGTCCATCGTTCCAAGGGACGGTTTCGTCACTTTTTATGGACCTGTGTCCGCAGGTTCTTGATTGATGAAGGGGAGCGTTTCCAACGCCGTCCAGAGGCTCATCTGGGTGGACTGGTAGACAATGGCGTTGGTGATGAGCAGGGCATCCAGTTCCCAGAGGATGACTCAGCGGAATGGTTGAGCATCGATGAGCCCTGGGCCTTGAAACTGGAGAGCATTGCATTGCAAAAGGTCGACCAGCATCTCGATGGAAAGGGTCTTTCGGAGGATATCCGTCGGTCGATTTGCCGCCGTCTGATGGCTTGCCAGGGCGAGGAGCAGACGCTCAAGGAAGAGGCTCGGAAGCTTGGAATTCCGGAGGCCAGGTACAACAATTTGTTTTATCCGGTGCGAGAGTTGTATCTGAAAACCATCCGAGGTGAATTGGGAGGCCAAGTTCCTGCCAGCGAGCTTCAGGGGGAATTTGACCATTTCATACGGGTTCTTACTCGGATTCGTCGAATGAAGGATACGGACTGATTGAGCTGAATCTGCCACGCCGAGTGTTTGGTCAGATTCCAGGTGATTATCGGCATGGTTCCACCGTTTGAAAATCAGCGTTGATCATGAACCACGGCGGCAACGGCCATTTCAACGGTGAGGATGCGGCCAGGCCTTTGGAATCCCCCAGCGCCAGGTTATTGGACCCTATCGAGGGTCCTCTCATTGAGTCCGATGAGGTCCAGCCGGGTCAGGTCATCCGGGGATTCAGAATTATCGAGCGGTTGCAAGCGGGTGGCTTCGGTGAGGTTTTCAAAGCTGAGCAGGTTCAGTTGAAGCGCATTGTTGCTTTCAAGGTTCTGAAGCTGGGGATGGAGTCTGGGGAAATCATCTCTCGTTTTGAGACTGAGCAGAAGGCGCTGGCCCTGATGGACCATCCGAATATCGCGAAGATCATCGATGGGGCCCTCACTCCTAGGGGCAGGATGTTTTTTGCCATGGAGTACGTGCCTGGAGTTTCGGTCACGGATTATTGCGACAGCAGGCGTCTCAGCGTTCCCGAACGTCTCGAACTCTTTCTCCAGATTTGTGACGCCATTGAGCATGCCCACGAGAGGGGCGTGGTTCATCGGGATATCAAGCCCAGCAACGTCTTGGTCGCTGAGAGAGAGAACAAGCCGTTCGCAAAAATCATCGATTTCGGAATCGCCAAGGCGGTGCATGGCCAACTCTCGGACCAAGGCGTGCAAACGCTGAGCAATCATTTCTTGGGTACTCCGGTTTACATGAGTCCGGAACAGGCGGAGCGGAGCGGTGTGGAAATCGATAGGCGCTCCGATATCTACAGTCTTGGGGTTCTCCTATACGAGCTTCTATGCGGTGCCATCCCGATAGGAAGCAAAGAGGAGGCTCAGGGGGATTTGGAGGCGATACGCAAGCTGGTGCTCGAAAAGGATCCCGAAAGACCGAGCACGCGAATCGTTCAGTACAATCAGGAGAAGGCCACGGTGGTCGCCCGCTGTCGGGATTGTGAAATCGACAGCCTCGTGAACGTGTTGTCGAAGGATTTGGACCGGATTGTTCTGCGGTGCCTCGAGAAGAATCGGAATCGAAGGTACTCAACGGTCTCGGAATTGAAGGCAGACATTCAGGCTTATTTGTCGAATGAGCCCTCTTCCATTGCCCCGGTGAAGCCAGAGCGAAGGACTGATGGGGGAAGTGGGGATCGTTTGAAGAATACCGCGCTGGCGGCGTTGGCCCTCTCGTTGGTCGGAATGTTGGCCTACCAGTGGCTCCCAATCACGGACGAGCAGAGGTTTGTCAGGCATTTCAAAGTGCTTTATCCGCCGCCCGCGGGGCAGGCGGTCAAAATCGGCCAGGATTTCAATGTCCGATGGGTCCCAGCTGGTCGTTTCACCATGGGCAACTTAACGAATCTGTCCTCGAATGAGCTCCCCCACGAGGTGGTGTTCCACCGGGGATTCTTCATCTGTGAGACCGAGTGCACGCAATTCCAGTGGGAATTGGTCATGGGAACACGCCCGTCGTATTTCAAGGGAGCAGACCTTCCTGTGGAGCAGGTGAACTGGGAACAGGCCGTCGAGTTTTGTCGGAAGTTGACGGAAAAACATCGAGAGCAAGGCAAAGTGCCCAAAGGTTGGGAATGGCGTTTGCCTACGGAATCGGAGTGGGAATATGCCGCGCGGGCTGGCACGACTGGCGCTCGCCACGGGGAACTGGATCTGATCGCTTGGCATCCGAAGAATTCAGGCTTTACCACTCATCCGGTCGGTAAAAAGCAGGCCAACGCGTGGGGACTTCATGACATGATTGGGAATGTTTGGGAGTGGTGCTCAGACTGGTACGTGCCGTCCTATCCGACTGGGGTTGTTACCCATCCAAAAGGTCCAACTAACGGAACAGCTCGAGTGTTTCGAGGAGGCACATATCAGTCGGATAGGGACTATAAATTGGAGTCCGCTCACCGGAGTGGAATTGCCCCAAAAATTGGAGCCAAGGACATCGGCTTTCGACCCGTGCTCGACCAGGTTCGTCCTCCTCGATGAGAGGGTCTCATGAGGGATTCAACTCCTTTATATCGCTTGAGCGATGATGACGACATTCCTTCTATCGGAGACACCCCAATGGACAAGTTATGGTGTGCATACGTGATGCCCAGCCCGATCAATGGGTGGGTGGCTGGAACAGGGGAGGGGGTGTACGCGGGGAGTTCCACTTCTTGTTGGTGAAGCGATTGTAAGGTTCTCAATCTGACCGGTCCTCCCAGCGCGTCTTGTCACCCGACCAATGGTGGTGCCCTCGGTGAAGCGTCGAAATAGAGGGCTGGCTCAGTAAATGTAAGCATGTTTTCCTGAAAGTGGGTGAAGGGTTGTTTTTCGGCACAATCCTTCAAAAGCCGTGGAAACCTTAGGGAGCCGTCCGCGAGTGAAGCTGGTGCGTTTTTAGACACTCAGACTCACCGTTGGGGTGGGCTCGGAACCTTGGATGACCTGTTCAGCCAGACCCCAGAGGGCCTTGTTGAGGGTCACCTTCGAATCAATGCCCCGGAGGGCACGCACGGTACGGAGTCGACCATTTCGGTCCCGCCGTCCGTCGGAAGCTCCACCGCGAATCAGGTGCTCCTGAACGCGGTTGAGGATGGTCCAGAGGTCGGAAGACGAATCTTCCGCCCGCCGGGCCTCTAGGAGGGAGCCGGGGTCAACCGGAGCATCCTCCTCGAAACGGACCGCAAGTGCGGCCCGAGCAAAGGCGAGTTGTTCGCCCCAGCTCATCGAGCGCATCCGGAAGTCCTGGATGCGCCGACTGACCTGCGGCATGAACTCAATCACCCGCAAGCTGGCCCGGACGACCTCGACGGGGTCGAGGCCGGAGTGCCGGAACCGCAACGTCTCGAAGCCCGCCTCGGAAACCACCAGTCCGTTGGAACAGATCCGGCGGTAGATTCCGGCATGGAGCTGATAGGCACAGCCCGCGTCGTGGGAATTGAGGAGCACCAGCTCCACGTTCCACTCGTCGAGGGTCTGCATCTGCTCCACCTGGCGGAACCGGAGGAGGTGCTTCTGGAAGCCCAGACGCTCGACTTTGCGGGGGCGCTGTTCTTCCACGTGTACCGGAGCCCAGTTGGCCTCGCGTAACCCTTGCACGATCTCCGCGGTGGGGACGAAGGTGTACCTGGGACTCAGACCCGGCGCGGCTCTCTGAGCAAAGATGCTCGGAGCGGCCAGTTGCAGGGTCTCGGTGCTCAAGGCGCTGGCCTTGAAGTTGATGGTGCTCATTGGAACTCTCTCGCTGTCTGTGGCGGGCCGACGAACAGAGTTTCTTCCGTCCGTGCGCTGCGTTGTTCTCCCCCTACCGGCGCTGAAGCCGCCGTTATCTTCGGGAGGGGGAGTTTTCCGGGAGGAGCGGGCCAGATGGCCTGCATGAAACGACCCGGGAAAACCTGAGGGGAGCGAGAGAGAGCCTCGTTTGAAACCCCAACAGCAGTGATTCTACCCGGGTTCGTAAACGCTAAGCAAACGGGCCACCCTCTGAGGGGTGACTGGCCTCGGGGAGTGTGGTTCGGGGAAGGGAGGCAGGTTCAGGGCTAAGTCCCCGGATCATTAGGACCTAAGGGAATGAAATTATGGCGGACCTCGTGCTATCGGGGATTCTTGAAGGCCGCGGCTTTAGCCAGAGCCATGAGAGCAGCGGATTCTTTCGGCGTTCGAGTTTGGTCGAGGAGGATGTCGAGGACTGTTCGGAATTGATTCGGCGGAAGCGATCCGAGCCGCTTGAGTTCGGTGCCCCAGCGATTGGCAACTTCCGCTTCCGTGGTAGGGATGTATTGAGCGATGGAATCGAGGTCTTGGAGATGCCTGGCAAGGTCCGCTAGAGCCTCGCCGGCGGCTTCCAGAACTTCCTCCCGCGAGTCCTCGTCGTCAGCCATGTCGTAGGCGTCGCAAGCGGCGTCGAGGGTGTCAGCAACTCCAGTGAGGTCATCCAGCGTTTCCTGAAAGTCCGCAAGGTCATCCACCGTTGTCCCTTTCGCTACCAGGGAGTCCGCATAGTCCAAGACTTTGGCGAGCAGGGTCTGGAGATTTGGAACGGTCTTGTCGCTGATGGGGGAGTTCCCCAGTCGAACTATTTCGGCAAGAATGGTCTGGAAAACGGTTGGCATGGTTGCGTCATAACCTACCGCATTCTGAAGCTGGGCGGTAGAGGCCAAAACTGACTATCCACTGAGCAATCACAACTCCGCCGTGCCCTCGATGTTCGTTTCTGTTTGAGCGCTTGCCGTTCAACTTTGGATGCGTTTTGTCTTTCGCTTTAATCGTCCGCGAATGGCTTTGCGGAGGGCTGCTTCAGAAACCGAGGGCCATGGAAGTTTTTCGAGTGAACGGTTCACAGAGTCCCTGTCAAAATGGTTTGGGTTATAGGAATGGCCGAGCCATTCCGTGAAATCCATGGCTGCCGTGCTTTCGGGCTTTTTCATGGCCCTCAGGAGGTCCCTATAGCCTTGGATTCCGCCACAATCTTCCGGAGGGCAGGCTCCAGCTCCTTCCACGCATGTTGCTAGTTCAGGCAGGGTTGTCGTCTCGGTTTGGATCAGGGAAAGAGTATGCTGCCAACTGTCCCCGAAATCATACTCATAGCGGATGGAATCGCCCGGCTTGATCAGAAGCTTGTTCAATGCGCATTTCCTCTCATCGATGGTCATTGGATCGTAGAGGTCGAAGCTCGGATCTGAGAAGGTTTTGTCCTTGAAGGTAAATTGGTGCAGGTGGCTGTTGGTCCACCCCATAGAGACTTGGATGACTGC
>JBDKKQ010000237.1:0-3448 GCA_039796015.1 Verrucomicrobiota bacterium | reverse complement strand
CTGGGCGCCCACCGTGAACACCGGATTGAGCGAGGTCATGGGCTCCTGGAACACCATGCCGACGCGCTTGCCGCGCACCTTGCCGAGCTGGCGTTCGGTCTGGCTGGTCAGCTCCTGGTCGCCGAGTCGAACGCTGCCGCTTTCGACCTGCAACGCGGGCCGTGCGAGCAAGCCGAGCACGCTCAGGGCCGTGACGCTCTTGCCCGAGCCACTCTCGCCGACGAGACACAAGGTCTTGCCGGCTTCCAGCGAGAGGGAGACGCCGTCCACCGCACGGGCGGCGCGGGCGCCAGAGCCGAATTCGACCTGGAGGTTTTTGATTTCGAGGAGAGGCATGATTTTTACAGAAGGAAACCAAGAGAACGAAGTAGCCCTGATAAATTGGCGCTTCGTGCTTTTGGTTTGGCGGGTTGCAAGTGGTGGTTCATCTGTTCATCTGGCCGTGATCTGTCAGGTGTTGATTTTTCCGTCTTCTTCGTTCCCTTTGTTTCCTTCTGTAAAAATCCCCATCACGCCGCCGATTTGATGCGCGGATCGATCCACCGATAGAGCACATCCACCACCAGGTTGGCTGCCACGACGATGACGGCGCTGAACATCACCGTGCCCATGATGACCGGCACGTCGAGGTTGAACACACTTTGCACCGCCAGCGTGCCGATGCCGGGCAGCGCGAAGACGTTCTCCGTGAACATCACTCCGCCGAGCAGTCCGGCCACGTCCATGGCGAGAATCGTGGCGACCGGGATCATCGCGTTGCGCAGGCCGTGCCGGAACAACACCACCGTTTCCGGAGCGCCCTTGGCCCGGGCGGCGCGGACGTAGGGGCTGTTGAGCACTTCGGTCATGTTGCTGTGAATGAGTCGGGCGTAGTAGCCCACGGACAACAGCGCGAGCGTCCCCGCGGGCAGCAGCAAATGAGAGAAGCCGCGAAACCCCGCCACCGGAAACCAGCCCATCTTGTAGGAAAGCCAATACTGAAGCATGCGCGCGAGCCAGAAGGCGGGCAGCGAGAGAGAGAGAGTGGCCATCACCAGCACGAAGCGGTCGAACCACGACCCGCTGTATTTGGCGGTCAGCACGCCCAGCGGCACAGCGAGGAACATCCACAAGATGATGGCCAGGGTGGATAAGGCAGCAGTCGTCGGCAGCCGGGTCAATATGGCTTCGGCCACCGGTTGGTCTGTGACGTAGGACTGCCCCAGATCTCCGTGGGCCAGGTTGTTCAAATGATAGCCCAGACGCTTCCAGATCGGGTCATCGAGATGAAACTTCGTGTGGATCGCCTTGATCACTTCGGCCGATGCCTTTGGCCCGGCGATGACGCGCGCCACGTCTCCGGGCACCGCGTTGACGAGGAGGAACGTGAGCACGGCCGTGCCGAGCAGGGTCACGGCCGACCAGAACAACCGATTGCCGAGTCGTAAGAGCATGGCGTTTGTTTGATTTCTTGGGGGAGCCGTAAAGTCTAACAGATTGCTGTTGCCGTTGGGCACTATTTCTTCGGGGAATCCATGGCCCGCCCATGACGGCCTCGGATGCGCACAAAGCGGCCGTGGTGAACAGAAGAAGGAAGAGAGTTTTTACAGAAGCAAACGAATGGAACGAAGACGGAGAGAAAGGAGTGAGTAGCGGACTAAAGCCAATCCCAATGGGATTCGTTTAAGGGTGACGTGGCGCCGGAGGTCTTCACCTTCGTTGTCTTCGTTTCCTTCTGTGCAAGATTCCGCATCCGAGCGCAGCTGCTCTTCGTCGTGCTTCCTGCTGTTGCCTTCTGTTTCATCTAGTCTTCGATCCACACCCGGTCGAAGCGGTACCACCAGAGCGGCTCGACGAGCGGCCCCTTGATCCAGGGCTGGCGCAGGACCACGAGATTCGGATGTCCGAGAAACACCCAGGGGGCGTCACGCACGATGAGTTCCTCGGCCTGCTGATAGAGCGCGTAACGTTTGGACAGTTCCACCTCCGGCGCCGCCAGGCCCAAGAGTCGGTTGACCTCGGGGTTGTTGTAGAACGAATAATTGCTCGCCGAACTGTTCGTGATGGCCCGGCCATCGAAACAGGCTCCCAGCATGTCTACCGGATCTGGGGAAATCAAAAAATAACCCGAACACGCCATCGGCACGATGTCGGGCGTCATCTGCGCTTGGTTGAGCTGGCTGTTCGAGACGGCCTTGAGTTCCACTTTGATCCCGACTTGATCCAAGTCCCATTGGAACCCCTGGGCCTCATCGGAACGACTTGGTTCGTGCCATAACACGGTACGCAGCGGCAGCGGTAGGCCCGATTTTCGGAGGATCTCGCGGGCTTTTTTGGGATTGTAGTCGTAGCCGCGCAGACGGGGGTTATAGCCCGGCATGATGGGCGGCAGCATGCCCTCCGCGTGCATGGACCGTCCCTGCGCCACGTGCGTCCGGAGATCCCGGTTGATCGCATGATTGATCGCCTGGCGCACCATCCGGTTGTTAAGCGGTGGAATTGTGGTGTTGAGGACGATGGAGAGGGTCCCAAACAATGTTTCCCGTTCAATCAGGCCACGCCAGCGCGGATCATTCTTAAGGCGGAGAAAACTTGGGAACGGAGGGAACGGAGGTTGAGACACGTCTAATTCTCCCCGCTCGAACATCATCAGAAGGGTGGTCGCGTCACCGCCGATCATGACATCCACCCCGTCTAGATGCTGCGGCTCAGGGCCTTGGTAATGAGGGTTGCGGGCCAACTGCAGCCGCGTGCCCCGCACCCACTTCTGGACGACATACGGACCGTTGCCCACCGGACGGACGGAGAAAGCGGGTCCCAGGCGCTCCACCTCTTCCCGTGGCACCGCAGTTCCCGAAAAGTATGCCAGAAAGTAGAGAAACGCGGGATCACTGCGCTCCAATTCGATGACCAGCGTGTCGGCCGACGGGGCGCGTACGCCGTTTACGTGATTGGTTGTGCCGTCAATGAACGCCTGCGCGCCGCGGATGCCCTTCAAAAATCCCAACCAACTCGAGCCAGTGGCAGGGTTGAGACACCGCTCCAGCCCATAAACATAGTCGGCGGCGGTGACTTCGCGCCCGTTAGAAAACTTCACTCCGGGCCGCAGCCACAGGGTGAAAACGCGCTTGTCCGGCGAGACGTTCCAGGCCCGCGCTGCGCAGGGCACCAGATCGGTCCGGTTTGTGACGTCGAGCAGCGGCAGATACAGGAGCGGCCAAAACAACCCGTCGTCCATAGTTTTCATGGTCGACGGATCGAGAGTCATCGGGTCGTCGGTGCGGGCCAGCCGGAGGATCTTCGGGCGCCGCGTCGTTTCGGCGGCCCACAAAGCGGTCGCGGTGAACAGAAGAAGGAAAAGAGTTTTCACAGAAGCAAACGAAGGGAATGAAGACGGAGAGAAAGAAGTAAGGAGCGGACTCAGCCAATCCCAACGGGATTCGTTTAAGGGTGACGCGGATACCTTCAC
>JBDKKQ010000236.1:0-11562 GCA_039796015.1 Verrucomicrobiota bacterium | reverse complement strand
GAGTTCCACCGGAGGACTAGATCGGCTGTCTCCAGCGGAGCCATCGTCACACTCTGGAGCACTGCAGTGCAGAGCAGGGTAGAGAAATTCCGGCCAAGGCTGCTATCTTGGCCCACTGGGTCCGGAGGTTCGAGTGATGCGAACTTCCGGGCGGTAGGTGATGCGAACGAGCAAGTCGCCTCGGCCGCCGCGCGTCTTGGGCAAGCCTTCGCCGGAAATCCGAACCTCCTCGCCTCGCCCAACCCCGGCCGTGATCGTCACACGCAGGGAACCATTGAGGCCGCGGATGTTTTCGGACCCGCCCTTGGTGGCCCGCTCGTTGGTGATTCGCAGGTCGCATCGAAGGTCGGAGCCCCGCACCTTGAATCGGGGATCCGGACGAGGTTTGACCCGAACCGTCACCACGCCTCCGCGGAAATAGCCTTCTCGGGCAATGCGAAAACGGGCACCCGGTGCCGTTCCGGGCGAAACCTCCAAAGAATAAGTCTCAGCCCCCTCTGGATTGGCGGGGTCTTGCACCCGGACCTCTAATCGGGTGCCGCGCAAAAACTCGTCGAGCTGCAAGTGGACGTCTTGAGCGAGGTTTTTCTGGATTCGAGCGGACCGGATCGGCTGTTTGTGGACTTCAGCCGCGGTGAGTTCCTGATCGTAGGAGTTCCGTTGATCGGGATCACTGAGGACCTCATGCGCTGCGTTGATCGCCTGGGTCCGCTCCAGAGAATCCACCGAACCACCGTTGAGGTCCGGGTGGTGTTGTTTGGCCAGCAGCCGGTAAGCGTTCCGGATATGCTCGGCGGTGCAGCGGCGGTGGAGACCCAGTGCCGCGTAGTGGTTTGGAAGAGGGGTCTGCAATGTCGGTGTCGTGGCAGGAGGCCCGTCCGTCGGCAAGCGTTCGGACGGGGCCCAATAGACGAAACCTTACTTCTTCTTGCCGGAATTCGCAGCCTTGGCGGCGACTTGGGATTTCTTCTTCTGGTCAGCGCTGGTGGCCTTGGCCTGTTTCTGGCCGGTCTTCTTGCTGTTGTCCTTAGGTGAGCGGTCGCCCATGTGATTGGTGGAGTCGGAGGTTGGCTATATCTGCGGGATGGAAGTTTCCCCGCTGGATTCCGCAGCTTATGGTGTTGGGGTCTCCGTGTCACGCTGCACTCTACTTGGTTGCTATAAACTCTTCGACACGCAGGGCCCCAGCGTCGCAGAGCGTTCGACGACTGCGACGATCCCTCCTCGATCTCGGCTGATACCGTTGGTGGCACTGAGAGCGGAGCGTCAAGCCCACTGACGCCCCCGCTCAGTTTTTGGCTGTTTGTCGGACCGGAGTTAGGGGCACGGGGAAGAAAATAACCTTCAGGCTCCCCGTGGCAGGATCGAAGACTCGGACGATCCCTTCGAACCCAGCCGAGTAGAGTCGCTGACCGTCGGGGGAAAATTTGAGAGCAAAAACCGCTCCTGCATGTCCCGACAGTGTGCTGCGCCTCTTGCCAGTGGCCGTCTCGTAGATCCGCACTTCGGAACCGGTGTTGCCGGCGGCCAAGAGAGAGCCATCGGGACTGAAGGCCACGGATTGTACCGGGCTGGGTTGGCGCTCGAACTCGCGCACCAAGTTTACATCGTTATTTCCGGAAGTCCGGTCCTGGTTCTCCTTGGCTTTGTAAACGCGGAGGCCGCCCTGAGCCCCGCCATAGGCTGCCCACTCTTCGCGGGGATGCCGAGCCATGCAGTCGATGGGCTCGAGGAGTTTGTTGACGTCATCGATGAACTGCCCGCTCGAGGCGTCGATGAGCTTCATGGCCCGGTCCCGACTGGCACTCAGGAGTCGGGTTCCGTCGGCGACCCATGCGGTGCGGAATACCCAGTCGCCGTGGTTTTCGAACTTCATGAGTTCTTGGCCGTCGGAGATGCGCGTCACCCGGACGCTCTTATCGGCACCACCGGTGGCCACGCGGGTGGCGTCGGGGGACCAGGAAATGCCGAAGAGAGAGTCAGGGGTCCTTCGAAAACCTTGGATTTGACGTGCCTCGGGAACATTCCATATCTGAATTTCACCAAATCGGGCCGGGGCTCCGCCGCTGACGGCCAGCGATTTGCCATCCGGCGAAAAGGCCACCGACTCGATGCGCGGGGATTCACCCACGAGGCGGCTTGCCAGCTCCCAAGAGGCTGTGTCGATGAGCAAGACCTCATGGTAACCGGCCACCGCCAATCGAGCGCCATCCGGGGACACGTCCAGCGTGCTAATGACCGGGGGTTGGGTGTACGTGGGTGGTTCCTTCAGGCGTGTCGAATAGGCGTCAGCCGGGGTATCGTCTTTGGCTCCTTCTTGAATCCAGCGGGTAATGAGGGCTACCTCCTGCGCAGACAGGGCGTCGCCCTCCTTAGGCATTTCCGGTTCCTTGCCTGCGATGGATGTGATGAGTAGTGATTTAGCGGGATCACCGACTACGAGGTTCGCCCCGTGCTTCCCGTGCTTCATCAGGCCCGCAAACGTGGAGGTGTCCACCTCGCCCTTGAGTTTGTTGGGGTTGTGGCATCCGTTGCAGGAGCGTTTGAAGACCGGCGTCACATCGCGCCACCACGAGACCGATGTTTCTGCGGCGACAACTAAAGAATTTGAGACCAAGAGTCCTAGAATCAGAGAACTGCGCCGGACGGAAGGACCCAAGGTGGAAAGCAGGAAGGAGTTCATGGCTGGGCTTTTTCGGTGGCAGGTCTGTCGGCGGTTTTGATGGGCGGCTTAGACGCCTCGGGTTCTTGGGCGGTGAGAGTGAGCAGGATCGGTTGGGTTTTCTGACGCCAGACGCGATCTTGATGGGTGGCGCTGGCCACGACCTGGAACGAGTGTTCCTTGCCCGTCTCTGCCTTCTGCGAAACTTTCAATTGAATGGTTGCCTCAGTCTTGTTGGTGAGGATTGCAGGCACCTGAGCCTCCACGCCCTTGGGTAGATTTTCGAGGTGCAATTGGATTTCACCGGTCAATCCACGTCGCTCCACCTTGACCACGAACTGGGTTTGATTGGCCTCGGACTGGGTGCCGTCCGGCAAGGCGACGGCCGACAATCGGACCGGGTCGGTGCGGAAGAAGGGGGATCCCGGCAACATGGCCGTGAGGAACAGGGGGATGGGCTGGACTGTCAAAGACACCGGTGCCGTCGAGTGGGTGGAAACGCTTTGACCTTGCACCGTGGCCTCAGCGCGGACCATGACCGGGCGAAGTCCGATCTCGGCATTTTGTGCGACTTGCAGCGGGAGTTGGGTGCGTGTCTGTCCCGGCGCGAGCGTGACGGCAGGGATTGTGACTCCCGGCAATGGCTCGGCCAGAATCCGGACTTCGCCGTTGAAGTTATCTCTACGGTTAATCCGGACTTCCAAGAGGGTATTGGTATTCTGTTCAGCCAATAGGCTGTTGGGCGCGACACTCAGGTCGAAGGGCACTGCTGGTAGAATCGTCAGCCAGGCCAACTCGGAGAACTGAACCGGGTGAACAACCGCCTTGCCCGAGTGGTCTCCACTGGCAGAGGCCTTGAGAGGCGTGTACCCCAAGGGCGCGTCTGCATTGGCCGAGATCACCCACCAACCGATGGATGTGCTCGGGCCAAGAATGAGCGGGGGAGCCCAGACACCAGGTGGCAAGCCTTCGGGCTCGATGCGGATCAATCCGTCGAACCCATTGCGGCGGTCCACCTCGCAACGAACGGCTACCGAGCCTCCGCGGGCGACACGGAATCGGCCACCGGTCGTACGGACGTTGAAATCTGCTGCTACATCCGGGGCCTGGAAGCTCATCCGATAGCCGAAGCGATCTCCACCCCGATGGGTTAAATCCCGAAGGGTGACTCGGTATTCGACGTCCTTCTTGGCTTCGAACTCGATGCGTGCATCTGGGCCCGAGGCGTCGTCATTGCGTTGGAGGACAGCTCCGTTTGTGTCCGAGAGGGTCAGGAGTGCGTCGAGTCGTGAGCCCAGAGAGCGGGCCTTCACCTCGATGACCCACTTTTGGTTGGCGACGGCTTTGAAGCGGAAGACATCCACATCTTTCTCAGCACCGATGCGGCCATTGACCACTCGGGGCCAGGTCAGACTCTGGGCCTGATCCGGGGTATTGTTGGGTTCGGCCTCCGCAGATTCGTCCAGATCACCCACCTCAAAACTGGCGGGATTAGAAAATCCGTGAGGCGTTCGAGCGCGCACCTCCTGAAGCCCTAAGGGGGCATTGGGTGCAATTTGGACAGGCAGTGTCTCAACGCCATCGAGATTCTTGCCCGCCCATTGCAAAGCGACCGAGCCACCCCGCTTGCCGCCGAAGGGAAAGAGGGCTTCCAGGTAGGGGACATTTCCGGCGACCAGTCGGTAGCGGTAGTCGCCACCTCCCTGGAAACGCAAGTCATGGAGTTCAAGTAGGAACTCCCCATCGGCTGCGGGCGTGAACTCGAGAAATGGATCTAGCCCGTGGGCGTCTTCGCTGCGCTGTAGCTCTTTCCCGTCGGCGCTACGTAGGATGAGGTTTGCGTCTAGGGGAGATCCGCTGCGGTTGGCTTGAAGATCAAAGATGAGGGTTTTTCCGGCACGGGCCGTGAATCGGAAGAAGTCGGATTCGGTGTTGGCGCTGATGACTCCGGAGACGGCCGCGGGTAATGGAATAATGAGGGCGTTGGACCGGTTGGTGTTGGTCTTGGGATCGGCCAATTCGACGAGATCGCTCAGTTGGAACACCAGAGGGTTCGAGACGCCGTTCGAGCTAGCGACCCGCAGCTCACGCGATCCGAGGGCCGCCTCCGAAGAGACCACGCATTGGAGTGTGATCGATTGGGCAGAATTGATGGGGGCGCTCGTGAGGCCACCGGCGCCTCCTTCGAGGCTCACAGCCGGTGCCGTGGGAGCGACCGGCGTCGCGCTCATCCCGGATCCGGTGACCAGCACCTTGGAGATTCCGCTCAGAGCATCTCCCTTGAGGGTAATCTGTTGAGTGGATCCCCGTTGGATCCAAGTCACCGATGAGGAATCCAACTTGGGTGCCGATTGTCCGAAGAGGCTCGGGAGCGCGAGCAGCGCTGACACCAAGGCGAGGGTGAATCTCATGAAAAAACAGCAGGGCTTCCGTGGGTTCGGTCTGGGCCGTTGGGGAAATGGGCTTCGTTGCGGAGGGTTGGGCTCAGCCGAAAAGGGCGCTCACGGGTTCGGCTTGGACTAGTTCACGCGGTTGGTTCAAGTGATTCATGACCATCGTGTGAGGGTCGATGCCCAGCGCGTGGTACACGGTGGCCACGATCTGGGTGGGGTGGACCGGGGTCTCGATGGGCGAGGATCCGGTGGCATCTGATTTGCCGTACAAGGCTCCACGGCGAATGCCCGCACCTGCGATGAGCGCTGTGTAACAATAAGGCCAGTGATCGCGGCCGTCCGGGGAATTCGTGTTAGCACTGGTGCTGACGCCGAGGCGTGGGCTCCGCCCGAATTCGCCCAGGGCCACCACCAGGGTTTCTTTTAGCAGACCCCGCTCGTCGAGGTCTTCCAGCAGGGCGCTGAGGCCGGAGTCGAGTTTGGGACAGTGCAGGTTGCGCAGCGGCCCAAAGTTGGCGGCATGGGTGTCCCACGCGTCGACGGTGGGGTCGCCATTGGCCACGGCGGGCCAGTTCATTTGCACGAAGCGGGTCCCGGATTCGAGAAGGCGCCGGGCTAGGAGCAGACCTTGTCCGAAGGTGTGACGGCCGTACTTGTCACGCAGGCTGTCCTTTTCTTTAGACAGGTCGAAGGCATCGCGGGCGCGACCGCTGCTCACGAGGTCGAAGGCCTTCTGATAATAACGATCTAAGGCATATTTTTCGACGGCCTTCTCCATCTCCGGCATAGCATCGTTGACCGCCTTCAGGAGGGTGGAGCGGCGGTCGAGGCGTTCCTTGCTAATTTCTTTGCGCAGCGTGAGGTCGTCTAGGTTGATGATCTTGGCCGGATCCTGATAGAAGTAGTACGGATCGTAGGCGGCTCCAAGAAAACCAGCCGTACCGCCCTTGCCGATGACGTTGGATTCCTGAAGCGGTCGCGGCAGCATCACAAAGGGTAGCATCGGAATGTCCAACGGCTTGAGCCGGGAAATCTGAGAGCCCATGTGCGGGAAGTCATTGGGAGCCGGGGGTTCCAACTGACCCGAGGGCGAGACGCGGTCCGGCGTGTAGCCGGTCATGATTTGGTAAATAGCCGCCGTATGATTGAAGAGCCCAGCCGGTGTGTAGCTCATCGAGCGGATGAGCGTGGCTCGATCGATTTGCTGGGCCAACTTCGGCATGACCTCGCTGAGCTGAATGCCCGGTACTTTGGTTCGGATCGGCTTGAAGTCACCGCGGACATTGGACGGGGCGTCCGGCTTCGGATCCCAGATGTCGATATGGCTCGGACCTCCCTGCAAGTAAATCATCAAGACCTGCTTGGCCGATCCCCAGCCGTTCTTGGGTTGGCCGGGCGCGGGGCCGGTGGTCTTGGGTTGTTCGGCTTGGAGGCGCAATATATCGGCCAGGCTCAGACCCAGCAGGCCAGCACCGCCGAGGCGCATGAATTCTCGGCGGCTGTAACCGTCGCAGGTGGCACCAGAGAGACCAGGAATAGAGATCATGTGGGGATGCGTGTTTGGTTTTCTCTCAGGGTTAGCGATTGAAGAGGAAGGCCGGGCTGTTAATGAGCGCCCACGCCAAATCTTGAGCCCCTTCTAGGCGTTGGGCTCCTGCGCCGAGGCGGATGGAGTTCAATTCTTTGGAAGTCGGAAGACGGCAGAGGCAGCTGAGATAGATTTCTTCGATGACCTTTTGATCGTCGGGTTGCTCAGCAATGAGTTTAGCAAAACGGTTGTCAGCGTGGTTCACGCAATCGCCCAAGGTCTTGCCGTTGATCAAGTTCAAGGCATGAGAAAGTGTCACATTGCTGCTGCGCTCACATTCGCAAGCGCTCTGGCGCTTGGGGCGTCCGAAGAGCGTGAGGAAATCGTTTCCGGCCACCATACCATCGGGCAACTGCGCGGCGCGCAAACCGTCGGGGAGGTTGGAAAATTGCAAGGGCCGGCCCGTGGCCATGGCGATAGAGTCCAGCATTTGCTCGGCGCTCAGTCGACGGGGCAAGGAATGCGAGAAGTTGACCAAGTCGTCTTCGTTCCAGCGGTTGGGTACGATGCTCAGTTGGTAAGTCCGCGACAGGACCAGATAGCGGATGAGTTTTCGCACATCGTGCCCGTCGGCCACAAAACGAGCCGTGAGGGCATCCAGTAGGGCGGGATTGCTCGCAGGATTTCCCGCGCGGATGTCATCCACCGGGTCGATAATCCCGCGACCGAAAAAATAGCTCCAAAATCGGTTCACCGTCGATTTGGCGAAGTACGGATTGTCCTTGGAGGTGAGCCAAGCCGCAAAGGCCTCTCGGCGGTCCTCCCCCGCGGCGATGGATCGGTTTTCGCCGTAGGGCACCTTGGGGGCCACTACCGCGTCATCCTTGGGGTGCTTGATCTCGCCCCCCTGGTCGTTGTGGTAGACGACCTCCTCGGAGACTTGTTCGTAGGCATACGACTCACCCGTGCGAATGAGGTGGTCGCGGCCGAGGGTTCCACGCTTGAAGGCCACTTGAGCAAAGAACGCGCCGAATTCGTAGTACTGGTTCTGAGTCCAGCGCTCGAAGGGGTGGTCATGGCACTTGTTGCAGTTGAAACGCACCCCGAGAAACGTTTGTGAGATATCCTCAGTCATCTTGCCGGAATCGCGCAGGGCTCTGAGGTAATTTCCGGCCGGATTTTCAAAGGTGCTGCCCTTGGCGAGTACCAGTTCACGGGCAAATTGATCGAAGGGGCGGTTCGTCGCAAACTGGTCACGGATCCAGCTTCGGAATACCCAAACACCTTTTTTACCGAGGTTTTCGGAGTTGCACTGGAGCAGGTCCGCAAACTTGTTGGCCCAGAATTCTGAGTACGCGGTGGATCCGATGAGGCTATCTACCAACTTCTCCCGCTTCTTCGGGGAGTCGGTGGGGTCGCTCAGAAAGGCCCGCACCGCTTCGGAGGTCGGGGGTTGGCCGGTGATGTCCAAAAAGACCCGGCGAATGAACTCAGCGTCGTTGCACAGTTCGCTGGGATTCATCTTCAGGCGCTCCAGTTTCGCGTTCACCGCCCGGTCGACGAAGTTGTACTCCGGCATCGCGGCGAACCGGAACCCGGTGCGGTCTCCCATGACGGTGACCTCGCGCGCATCGTAGAGTCCTTCATAGCGAACTAGCACGGCCATCTCGCCTCGGCGCAGCGGAATTACTGTGCTGCCTTGGACGAGGGCCACTTCTTCATTGTTGCTACTCAGGACGGCCTCACGGGTCACATCGCGGGTGGAACCATCGGGATAAGTGGCGACCACCAGGAATTGATGGCGACGACCGGGGAGATCGAGCTCGACCTTCTCCGGAAGAATTTGGATGCGGGTGGGCCGATTGGAGGAGACTTGCTGGAAGTGAGCTCCTTCGGAGATCCATTGACGCAGGGTCTTGTGGTAGCGCGAACCGGGCACCAGCGCCTGACGCCCCTCGTGGGGAATATCTGCCAAGGGTTTCTGCAGCATGAGGGATTCATCGACATGGACACGGTTGAACCGTCGTCCGCTCAAGTCGTTGATCAGTGCTTGGTAATCGTATTCTGGATCGTAGCCGCGCAGCGCCAGTTTGAAGCCGTTTTTCCCCTTGGCTGAACCATGGCAGGGTCCGGAGTTGCAGCCGGTGCGGCTCAGGATGGGTTCGATGTCCCGAACGAATCCCACTTCGGGGGAAGCGATGCTGAGGACCTCGACCTCCAAGCGAATGCTCTTGCCGGCAGCGGTGATCGTGACGGCCGATTTCCCTGCCTGGCGGGGGAACAAATAACCATCGCCATCCACTTCAAGGGCGGCCGACTCGGGCTTCAAACGGGCCACCGCGCTGAGATCGATCCAGGAACCGTCGGCACATTCCCCTAGCACTAGTACCTTCCGAGAATCTCGCCCATCGAGCAGCGTGAGCCGGTTGGGTTCTAGTTTCAGCGAACGGATGGCCGGCACCGAAGGAAGGGCCGGGATCGGTTTGTCGGAGCCACGTTCGGCGGAGTGCAGGGCAGGGCAGGGCAAGGATACCCCCACGCACAGGGCAGCCATCCAGAATGTTAGGGGCAGACGCATAGGGCAGAAGGGAATTAACAAAACCTTAACGAGGTCTCAGCCGTCGACACAAGAGGCGTTCCCGTGAGGTGAAGGTTTTCTGAACCTCGTGGCGATCTCGGAGCCTTCAGGGTCTCAAGCCCGGAGCGTTTGGCGGAGGCCCGTTGCTTCGTTGCTTCGGTCTCCCAGAAATCCTTAGAGACAACGGCGACTGCATCCGTGTAAGGTTGGGCAGTCCAATCGTCCTTTCTGTTTTTGTTTAGCCGTCTCCTTTTCCGATGAAGAGCAACTCCGTCTCCAAGCGCTCCGGTATTCTTGCTGGTGGCAACTGGATCATCGACCGGGTCAAGATTGTCGATGCCTATCCCGGGCTCGAGCAACTGGCCAACATCAAAAGCCAACACCAAGGTACTGGAGGCTCCCCCTACAATGTACTTCTGGATCTAGCTAAGCTAGGGGTGGAGTTTCCGCTTCTGGGTGCGGGTCTCGTGGGCAAAGATGCCATGGGGGCCTCCATCCAAGAAGACTGTGCCAAGCACAAGATTGATACCCGGTACCTGAAGTCCACCGCAGAGGCTGAAACGAGTTACACCGATGTCTTCACCGTTCAATCGAACGGTAAGCGCACCTTCTTCCACTACCGCGGAGCCAATGCGCTGTGGGACGGTAAGGATCTCGATTTCTCGAAGATCAAGGCTCGTATCTTTCATTTGGGCTACCTGCTGCTGCTCGACAAGATGGATGTCGTTTCCAAAGACGGCACCACGGCCGCAGCCAAGTTGTTGGCGGCCGCTCAGGCGGCAGGCATGAAGACCAGCATCGACGTGGTCAGTGAAACAGGTGACCGCTTCAAGACCGTGGTGACGCCAGCGCTCAAGCACTGCGACTACGCGATTATCAATGAGTATGAGGCGGGAATGGTGACGGGTTTCCGCATTCGCAAGGAAGGTGTTCTGGACACGGTTTCGCTGCGCCACGCGGCGGGCGCCATTCTTCAGTTCGGCGTCAAGGAACTGGTAGTGATCCACTTTCCGGAGGGCTGTTTCGCCCGCACTCGTGACGGCAAGGACCACTGGCAGCCGTCGCTCAAGGTTCCGGTTAAGGCCATTGCCGGTTCAGCGGGAGCCGGCGATGCATTTGCTGCCGGAGTGCTGTTGGGCCTCCACGAGGGTTGGGATCTCCAGAAGTCGTTGCTCACAGGTGTCTGCGCGGCCGCAGCCTCGTTGTCAGATCCCACCTGCACCGGAGGTATGAAGACCTTGGCGCAAGTAGAAGCGCTGAAGAAGAAGTACGGTGTGCGTCCGCCCCTGGAACCAAACGAGGATTGATCGACGGATTGATCGATCGTCTGATGGATTGATCGAGTCAATTTGCTCCACCCATTAACTCACTAACGCGAGGGCCGCAGGAATTCCTGCGGCCTTGTTCGTTGGCATGCCTGACTGCTGAGCTTCAGGGCAACTCTTCGATGGAAAGGTCCTTGAATTGGACTCGGGTCTTTCCGTCTCCGTGGATTTGCACTGCTAGTTTGCCATGGGGCACGACCTTGGGATCTTTTTCTGTGTAGTCCACGGTTTGGACACCGTTGATTTTCAAGGTCACTCGATTGCCTGTGGCGCGAATTTCGTACTGGTTCCATTGCCCCGGTTTCACGGCCTTCTTCACGGTTTCCGGGTCAGGTTTAGCGAGGATGGTGTTGCGTCGGGATTCGTCATACAGCGCGCCATACCAACCCTCTCCAATGTCGGCCTGGTATCCAGCCATCTCGTGGTGGTTCGGGATGCGTTCGCTGCGGATCTGGACTCCGGAGTTCACGAATCCTTCGGTCCCCTCGATCTTGAACTGCAAGCGTAGGACGAAATTGGTGTAACTGCGGGTGCTGGCGAGGAACTCGTTGCGTTGGGCGCGCTGGTCTATGCGGCCGGCCGTGATGGCTCCCTCTTGAACCGACCAGACTTTCAGGTCGCCTTCCCAGCCCTTGAGAGTCTTTCCATCAAAGAGCGACTTGGCATCACCGGCCCACATCGGAAGCGCAAGCGTGGTCATGGCGAGGAGACAGATCTTGAGGGGATTCATGATTGGAGTTTGGGGTTTCACTTCGGGCGAGTCCAGTGCTGGTCCACGCAGGTTCAGGTTTACGTTCGGGAAGCCCGCTTCTTTAAGTGAAAGAAGCACAGGTTGCTTGAGGGATGATTGGAAGGGTTTCACCTTCTATGCGCGACGCTGTGAGGGATCGACAGAGAAACGCCCCGCGGGCTCGAGATCTCGGGCCGGGCGGGGCGTGCTGAGAGACGGCGTATTAGGAGAGGATTCGTCGACCTTCGTCGAGGAAGATGCCCTTGAACATCATCTCGAGAGCCTGCGGGTTGGTGGCCTTTCCAAGGGCTTCCTTCTCGCTAATCTTGCCAGCCTTGACGAGGTC